>NZ_FMTR01000015.1:0-133801 GCF_900100135.1 Pseudomonas sp. NFACC05-1
GTTTCCGAGCGTTATCCCCCACTACCAGGCAGATTCCTAGGCATTACTCACCCGTCCGCCGCTCTCAAGAGAAGCAAGCTTCTCTCTACCGCTCGACTTGCATGTGTTAGGCCTGCCGCCAGCGTTCAATCTGAGCCATGATCAAACTCTTCAGTTCAAACATCTTTGGGTTTTGAGAAAACCCTAAACTTGGCTCAGCAATCGTTGGTTACATCTTTGATTTCTCGCGGAGTAACTTGTGATGCTGATAATCTGTTGACTAGCAGTCTGACTCCACAAGCACCCACACGAATTGCTTGATTCAGTTGTTAAAGAGCGGCTGGCTGAGTCTTTCGTCTCAACCGAGGCGCGCATTCTACAGCGTCCCGTGTATCTGTCAAGCGGTTATTTTAAGAAGTTTTCAAAGTTTCCTTTGCAACTTCAACCACTTGCGCTTCCGATCTCTCGTTAGCGGGAGGCGAATTCTACAGCGTTACTCGCTGCTGTCAACACCTCTTTTTCTCCGCTTTCGACCGAGACGATCGAACCGCTGACAAGGCCAAACAACACCGCCTTATCAACTCCTTCCTGGCTTCGATGAACTGAAGCCCGACACCTTCAAAACAATGGTAACTCATTGAATCTCAAGGAGTTTTCCGTTTCTACTGCGCCGGAAGTGGGGCGAATTATAGACTTCCAGAATCTGCCGTCAACCCTTAATTTCGCTTTTCTATCAATAAGTTGCGCAACACTGGCAAACCCACTGCTTTCGCCCTTATGAATCGTCCTCTATATAGAAGAGAAGACTCATAGAACCCCCGCCTCTCTGAACGCCGTCACCGCGACTTCGTCCAACCCCAACACTCGCTGCAAGACCTCCAGCGTATGCTCCCCTAATAAAGGGGGCGCATTGCGATATTCCACCGGCGTCTCGGAGAGTCGAATCGGACTGGCCACCTGCGGCACGCTCCCAGCCAATACGTGAGGCAATTCCATCGCCAATCCACGCGCCTGCACCTGAGGATCGGCAAACACCTGGGCCAGATCGTTGATTGGCCCACACGGCACACCCGCCTGCTCCAACTGAGCCACCCACTCGGCGGTAGTCTTGAACACCGTCGCCTGGCGAATCAACGGAATCAACACCGCCCGATTCGCCACCCGCAGCTTGTTTGTGGCAAAACGCGGATCGTCGGCCCACTGCGGCTGACCTGCAACCTCAGCGAATTTTCGGAACTGGCCGTCGTTACCCACCGTAAGGATGAAATCGCCATCGGCCGTAGGAAAATCCTGATAAGGCACGATGTTCGGATGAGCATTGCCCAACCGCTTCGGCGCATGACCTGTGGTCAGGTAATTCATCGCCTGATTGGCCAGGCAAGCCACTTGGACATCCAGCAAGGCCATATCGATGTGCTGGCCGCCGCCGGCATGATCCCGATGAGCCAGCGCCGCCAAAATAGCAGCAGTCGAATACAGCCCCGTGAGGATATCCGTCAGCGCGACTCCCACCTTCACCGGCCCCGCCCCCTCATCGCCCTCTGGGCGGCCGGTCAGGCTCATCAAGCCCCCCAACCCCTGAATCATGAAGTCATACCCGGCACGCTTGGCATAAGGGCCCGTCTGGCCAAACCCAGTGATCGAGCAATAGATCAATTGCGGATTGATCGCCTTTAGCGACTCGTAGTCCAGACCATAAGCCGCCAGCCCGCCAACTTTGAAGTTTTCGATCAGGATATCGGACTTAGCCGCCAGCTCTCGCACCAGCCGCTGCCCTTCTGGACGCGTGAAATCGATGGTCACCGACTGTTTGTTGCGATTGGCCGACAGATAATAAGCAGCCTCGGTCGTGTTCTCGCCTCGGGCATCCTTAAGGAAGGGCGGCCCCCAGGCGCGCGTATCGTCACCATTGCCGGGACGCTCGACCTTGATGACATCAGCCCCCAGGTCCGCCAGGATCTGTCCGGCCCACGGCCCGGCCAGGACTCTCGATAAATCCAATACCCGCAGATGTGAAAGCGCGCCCATGACCGTTCTCCTATTAATAGAACGCCTGGATACCGGTTTGCGCACGCCCCAGGATCAGCGCATGAACGTCGTGGGTACCTTCATAGGTGTTTACGACTTCCAGGTTCACGAGATGACGAGCAATGCCGAACTCATCGGAAATACCGTTGCCACCCAGCATGTCCCTCGCCATGCGAGCGATATCCAGGGACTTGCCGCAGGAGTTGCGCTTCATGATCGAGGTGATCTCGACCGCCGCCGTGCCTTCATCTTTCATACGCCCCAGGCGCAAGCATCCCTGCAAGGCCAGGGTGATTTCGGTCTGCATGTCGGCCAGTTTCTTCTGGATCAACTGATTGGCAGCCAGAGGACGCCCAAACTGCTGTCGGTCCAGCGTGTACTGGCGAGCGGTATGCCAGCAGAACTCAGCTGCCCCCAAAGCCCCCCAGGAGATGCCATAACGCGCCGAGTTCAGGCAGGTAAACGGGCCCTTCAGGCCGCGGACATCGGGAAAAATGTTCTCTTCCGGAACGAATACGTTGTCCATGACGATTTCGCCAGTGATGGAGGCGCGCAGGCCGACCTTGCCATGAATAGCCGGTGCACTTAGACCCTTCCAGCCCTTTTCGAGAACGAAGCCGCGGATATCGCCAGCGTCATCCTTACCCCAGACGACAAACACATCGGCGATCGGACTGTTGGTGATCCACATTTTGCTACCCGTCAGGCTGTAGCCGCCTTCCACTTTGCGCGCACGAGTAATCATCGCACCCGGGTCGGAACCATGGTTCGGCTCGGTCAGACCAAAGCAACCGATCCATTCACCAGACGCCAGCTTTGGCAGATACTTCTGTTTTTGCGCTTCGGTACCGAATTCATTGATCGGCACCATGACCAGCGAAGACTGCACGCTCATCATTGAGCGATAACCGGAATCGACGCGCTCGACTTCGCGAGCGATCAGGCCATAGCTGACGTAGTTCAGCCCACTGCCGCCGTACTGTTCAGGAATGGTTGCCCCCAGCAGGCCCACTTCACCCATCTCGCGGAAGATCGCCGGGTCGGTCTTCTCATGGCGGAACGCTTCCAGCACCCGCGGCGCGAGCTTTTGCTGGGCGAACTGCTCGGCAGTGTCGCGGATCATGCGTTCTTCTTCGGTGAGCTGCTGATCCAGCAACAATGGATCGATCCAGTTGAAGCTCGCTTTACCGGCCATGAAAGAGTCCTCGCCAATTAGATGAAAATCGTGGATTGATCCTAGGCGCGCTTTCCTACAAGGGCAAACGAGGATTGCGCACTATCTTGTGCTAATTTCTCACTCCGTAAACGCCATAAACCCCGTTTATGTCGATATTGAGTGAGGCTTGTGTACATGCGCCGTAAAATCCCCAGCACCACCGCCCTGATCAGTTTCGAGGCTGCCGCACGTCATGAGAGCTTCACCAAGGCGGCGCACGAGCTTTCTCTTACCCAAGGCGCTATCTGCCGACAAATCGCCAGCCTGGAAGACTTCCTCAGCGTGGAGCTTTTCCGACGCTCACGTCGAGGCGTCAAACTGACCGAAGCCGGCCTTTCCTACAGCCGTCGAGTTGCCACCCAACTGGATGCCGTCGAGCGCGACGCTCTTTCGGTGATGGGGCATACCGGTGCGAACGTGATCGAACTGGCCGTGGTGCCAACTTTCGGCACTCAATGGCTGCTACCACGCCTCAAGGATTTCCAGCAGCAGCATCCGGAAGTCACCGTCAACCTGACCAACCGCACACGGCCCTTTCTCTTTGCGGACACAGAGTTTGACGCCGCTATCTATTTTGGTGATGCGGACTGGTCCGGCACCGAATCCCACAAGCTGATGGGCGAAAATCCGATGCCGGTATGCAGCCCTACCTTACTGGGAGGCCGGACGAGCCTGACACCAGAGGCCATCGCCGAATTGCCCTTGCTCCAGCAGACGACTCGCCCGTATGCGTGGCGCCAGTGGTTCAACGCCCAGAACCTGAATATTGCGCGAGACCTGACAGGGCCGCGTTATGAACTATTCTCCATGCTCGCCCAAGCGGCTATGCACGACATGGGTATCGCGCTGATTCCGCCCTTTTTGATTCAACGCGAACTGGCAGAGAAACGACTGGTCGTGGCCAACCGTAACGCGCTGTCGAGCATCAAGGCCTATTACCTGATGATTCCGGAGCGAAAGGTTGAATCCGCCTCCCTTCGGGCTTTTCGTGACTGGCTCGTGAAACAAGCCAACGGCTATCTTATTGATTATTAATAAAAAAACGAAAACAGACTTAGGTAGTAAACTAACAGAGGTCGCTACAGATATAAGTTTATGTCGCATTCAGTCAATCTGTTACCGAACCCGTGCAGTAGTCTCCAAAGCGTCTAAATACATGGCCTGGAGCCATATCGCGCAATGCATCAGCGCTTATTCATCTGGCCGATGGGAAAAATTGTCAATTTGGACCTGAATCCTTGGAAAGCACGGCCCACAAGGGCTGCCGTTCGATAATTGCGACATTCGGTCACAGGGTGACTTGTAGTTAATTTTCCGTCACCCGTCATAATCCCTTGAAGGGCTGAATTTTCGCCTGCAAAATGCCGCGCCCCGCCTGGTTTGGCGGGATCGTGCTGATCGGCCGCCCCAGCCGCACCATCCGAAGTGCCTGGGTTTACTCAATAAGATCACGCAGGAGATTTGACGTGCACATTGGTGTTCCCCTCGAAACCCAAACGGGTGAAACACGGGTTGCTGCTACCCCGGAAACCATCAAGAAGTTGATCGGCCAAGGCCATAAAGTCACTGTCCAAAGCGGCGCCGGTATCAAGGCCAGCGTAATTGACAGTGCCTATGAGGCGGCGGGCGCAACCATTGGCAGCGCCAGTGATGCATTCGGGGCCGAACTGATCCTCAAGGTGGTGGCCCCCAGCGACAGCGAACTGACGCTGATCAAGAGCGGCACCGTTCTGGTGGGCATGCTCAATCCGTTCAACAACGAAACCATCGCCAAGCTGGCCGAACGCGGCATTACCGCTTTCGCCCTTGAGGCTGCGCCACGTACCTCCCGTGCCCAAAGCCTGGATGTGCTGTCGTCTCAAGCGAACATTGCCGGCTACAAGGCCGTGCTGCTCGCCGCTCATCACTATCCGCGCTTCATGCCGATGCTGATGACGGCAGCGGGCACCGTGAAAGCGGCGCGCGTGCTGATTCTCGGCGCGGGCGTGGCGGGGTTGCAGGCGATTGCCACCGCCAAGCGCCTGGGCGCAGTGATCGAGGCTTCGGATGTGCGTCCGGCGGTCAAGGAACAAATCGAATCCCTCGGCGCCAAATTCGTCGATGTGCCTTACGAAACCGACGAAGAGCGTGAATGCGCCGTCGGCGTCGGTGGTTACGCCCGGCCCATGCCGGCCAGCTGGATGCAGCGCCAGGCCCAAGCGGTGCACGAGCGCGCCAAGCAGGCGGATATCGTCATCACCACCGCACTGATTCCGGGCCGCAAGGCACCGACGCTGCTGAGTGCCGAAACCGTCGCGCAGATGAAACCTGGCTCGGTGGTCATCGACCTCGCGGCAGCCCAGGGCGGTAACTGCCCGCTGACCGTGGCCGACCAGGTCGTGATCGAGAATGGCGTGACCATTTGCGGCCCGACCAACCTGGCCGGTGAAGTCGCGGCCGACGCTTCGGCGCTGTACGCCCGTAACCTGCTGGACTTCCTGAAGCTGGTCTTCACCAAGGAAGGTCAGTTCGACGTGAACCTGGAAGACGACATTGTTGCCGCGTGCCTGATGTGCCGCGACGGCCAAGTCATCCGTAAAAACGCCTAAGCAGGGATTCAGACAATGGAAGAGCTTATCTCCCCCGGTATCTACAACCTGATCATCTTTGTGCTGGCGATTTATGTCGGTTACCACGTGGTCTGGAACGTGACACCTGCACTGCACACGCCGTTGATGGCGGTGACCAACGCCATTTCGGCGATCGTGATCGTCGGCGCCATGCTCGCTGCCGCACTGACCGTAACGCCTCTGGGCAAGACCATGGGCACCCTCGCCGTGGCCCTGGCCGCGGTGAACGTCTTCGGTGGCTTCCTCGTGACGCGCCGCATGCTCGAGATGTTCAAGAAAAAAGCCCCGAAAGCCGTAAAAGAAGAGGCGCCCAAGTAATGAGCATGAACCTGGTAACGACGCTCTACCTGATCGCGTCAATCTGCTTCATCCAGGCCCTCAAAGGCCTGTCCCACCCCACCACCTCTCGCCGTGGCAACCTGTTCGGCATGCTCGGCATGGCGCTGGCGGTGCTCACCACTGTGGGCCTTATCTATAAGCTCGGTGCTGAGCTGGCGACTGCCGGCATCGGCTACGTCATCGTCGGCCTGCTGATCGGCGGCACCGCGGGCTCGATCATGGCCAAGCGCGTCGAGATGACCAAGATGCCGGAGCTGGTGGCGTTCATGCACAGCATGATCGGCCTGGCGGCGGTGTTCATTGCCATCGCCGCCGTCGTCGAGCCGCAGTCCCTGGGTATCGTCAAGCAGCTGGGTGATTCGATCCCCGCCGGTAACCGTCTGGAGCTGTTCCTCGGCGCAGCCATTGGTGCAATCACCTTCTCCGGTTCGGTGATCGCGTTCGGCAAGCTCTCGGGCAAGTACAAGTTCCGCCTGTTCCAGGGCGCACCGGTACAGTTTGGTGGCCAGCACAAGCTCAACCTGATCCTGGGCCTGGCGACGCTGGGCCTGGGCCTGATGTTCATGTTCACCGGCAACCTCGGCGCGTTCGCCTTGATGCTGGCCCTGGCGTTTGTTCTGGGCGTGCTGATCATCATCCCGATCGGCGGTGCGGACATGCCGGTGGTGGTCTCGATGCTCAACAGTTATTCCGGTTGGGCCGCAGCGGGCATTGGCTTCTCACTGAACAACTCGATGCTGATCATCGCCGGTTCGCTGGTGGGTTCGAGCGGTGCGATCCTGTCGTACATCATGTGCAAGGCGATGAACCGTTCGTTCTTCAACGTGTTGCTCGGCGGTTTCGGCAACACCGCAGATGCTGCCGGCCCGGCAGGCTCCAAAGAAGCCCGTCCGGTGAAATCCGGCTCGGCTGACGACGCAACCTTCCTACTGACCAACGCCGACACGGTGATCATCGTCCCGGGCTACGGCCTGGCAGTGGCCCGGGCGCAGCACGCGTTGAAAGAACTGACCGAGAAGCTGACCCACCACGGCGTAACCGTCAAATACGCGATCCACCCGGTGGCTGGTCGCATGCCCGGGCACATGAACGTCCTGCTAGCCGAGGCCGAAGTGCCTTACGACCAGGTGTTCGAGATGGAAGACATCAACTCCGAGTTCGGCCAGGCCGACGTGGTGCTGGTGCTTGGCGCCAACGATGTGGTCAACCCGGCGGCGAAGAACGATCCGAAGTCGCCGATTGCCGGCATGCCGATCCTCGAAGCCTTCAAGGCCAAGACCATCATCGTCAACAAGCGCTCGATGGCCAGCGGCTATGCGGGCCTGGACAACGAGCTGTTCTATCTCGACAAGACCATGATGGTGTTCGGTGACGCCAAGAAGGTCATCGAAGACATGGTCAAAGCAGTGGAATAACGCTCACGGCTTCGCCATCAACGCCCCGACTCGTCGGGGCGTTTTGATTTGTATCAAGGCCGAACGTTACCGATCCGGTAATAATGTTTTGCCTGAAACGCCCGTAATAGAGGCCTTAAATGCGACCTTTGTAGCGGGTCGGGCACCGCGCGAATTCACTAGACTGCGCATCTTGCTTTCCAGCCCGAGATAACAACCTATGTACCGTGATCGCATCCGCTTGCCTTCGTTATTGAATAAAGTGATGAGTGCTGCCGAAGCAGCCTTGTTGATTCAGGACGGCATGACCGTCGGCATGAGCGGCTTTACCCGCGCCGGAGAAGCGAAAGCAGTGCCCCACGCCCTGGCTGAGCGCGCCAAGGTCACTCCGCTGAAAATCAGCCTGATGACGGGCGCGAGCCTGGGTAACGACCTCGACAAGGAACTCACCGAGGCCGGCGTGCTGGCGCGGCGCATGCCATTCCAGGTCGACAGCACGTTGCGCAAAGCGATCAACGCAGGCGAGGTGATGTTCATCGACCAGCATCTCTCGGAAACCGTTGAACAACTGCGCAACGGCCAGCTCAAGCTGCCCGACATTGCCGTGATCGAAGCGGTGGCCATCACCGAGCAAGGGCATATCGTACCGACCACATCGGTAGGTAATTCGGCCAGTTTCGCCATCTTCGCCCGGCAAGTGATCATCGAGATCAACATGGCCCACAACCCGAACCTGGAAGGGCTGCACGACATCTATATCCCGACTTATCGCCCGACCCGCACCCCCATCCCCCTGGTGAAGGTCGACGATCGCATTGGAAGCCCTGCCATCCCGATCCCGCCGGAAAAAATTGCCGCCATTGTCATCACCAACCAAGGGGACTCGCCTTCCACCGTCGCGTCACCGGACAGCGACACCCAGGCAATCGCCGATCATCTGATCGACTTCTTCAAGCAGGAAGTTGCGGCCGGGCGCATGACCAACAAGCTCGGGCCGTTGCAGGCCGGGATTGGCAACATCGCCAACGCCGTGATGTGCGGGCTGATCGATTCCCCGTTCGAAGACTTGACCATGTATTCCGAGGTCCTGCAGGACTCGACATTTGACTTGATCGACGCTGGCAAGCTGAGCTTCGCCTCCGGCAGCTCTATCACGCTGTCGAGTCGACGCAACGCCGATGTATTCGGAAATCTGGAAAGGTACAAGGACAAACTGGTCCTGCGCCCACAGGAGATCTCCAACCATCCCGAGGTCGTACGCCGCCTGGGCATCATCGGTATCAACACCGCGCTGGAGTTCGACCTGTACGGCAACGTCAACTCCACCCACATCTGCGGCACTCGGATGATGAACGGCATTGGCGGTTCGGGGGATTTCGCCCGCAACGCCCACTTAGCGATTTTCGTGACCAAGTCGATTGCCAAGGGCGGCGCCATTTCCAGTGTCGTGCCGATGGTCAGCCATGTGGACCATACCGAGCACGATGTCGACATCCTGGTGACCGAGATCGGCCTGGCCGACCTGCGTGGCCTGGCGCCAAGGGAGCGGGCACGAGTGGTCATCGACAATTGTGTGCACCCGTCCTACCGCCAAGCGTTGAATGATTATTTCGAAGCAGCGTGCGCCCTGGGTGGGCACACCCCGCATATCCTGCGCGATGCACTGAGTTGGCACGTCAACCTAGAAGAAACCGGGCGCATGTTGGCCGTCTGATACAGCTGGATCACCGCTATCGCAAATACAGTTTTGCTTGAAGGCCCTCACTCGAGCCTGATGCAACAAAAACTGTACTGCTGTACCGGTGTTTTCTTACAGTCTTTTCCCACAAAACATCAAACAATCACCTAAAACGCACCAATAACGTGCAGACAGGTACAGTTGCCTCAATATTGACCAGTACACCGCTCTTTAACAGTTAACTGGTCTCTCACAATACAGGTGAACTGTATCTAGAGAGACTGGCCAAACGAGAGGATCATGGGCACCAGTTAAACCACTACCTAATCCCGCCACAAGCGGAAGGATGTCAACCATGGAACGTACACTCAGTTCCGAGCTGTTTTTCGAAGACAAAGCTGAAAAAAACCAGGCTTCCCTGCCTCTTCGCGTTATCGCTAACCTGATGTTGTGGCAGCGCCGCATCGCCAGCCGCCATCAACTGGCTCGTCTGGATTCGCGCCTGCTGGCTGACGCCGGTATCAGCGAAGCACAACGTTACGAAGAGCTGAGCAAGCCGTTCTGGCGCTAACTCAGCGTCGCTGGCCCTGACCCACCGGGTCCACCGCCAGCACCGAATTGAACAAACAAGACCCGTCGCGGGAAACCGCGACGGGTCTTGTCGTTTCCGGGCCCGTTTTTTTTGGAAGACCTGAGAGACACAACAGTTTTGCACAATCAAAAAACATACCAGTACAGTTAAGCTTGAACCGTAGCGCCCAATGCGGGCATCATCCTGCCGGTGACCGTCGCAAAGGGCTGTCAGCCAACGCTTTCTGTCCTAATATCGATGCGAACGTGGCGAAGCGAGTCGAGCATGCGTCTCCTCTTCCAGCTACACGCACCGGTATCACCTCATCCTTCAAGGAGTTTCCTCATGATCCGTCTCCGCCTGCTCAGCGCAGTTGCCCTGCTGGCCGTAGCCGCCCACTCCAACGCCAGCAGCTTCATCGTCACCACCGACTCCATCGTCGGAGCACTCAAGGCCACCTCCGACGTGACCTCCGATGCAACCTCATCCCTGCGTGACAACAAGATCGTTCAAGCCGCCCGTGACGACGCTGCCAGCTTCGTGGCCAGCGAAGGCGCCATCCGTGGTGTGAAACTGGAAAGTGCCCTGGACTACATCCGCCAGCAGGCACCACAGCTCAACGCCACCGATGCACAGCTGGCCCAGGCGATCCTGGTGATCTGATGCAACATGAAACATCGGGCGCCAAATGGTGTTCCGATGTTTCAACGCTGGCTCTGGCCCGCAGGTTTGCGCTAGCCTTCAGGCTCGCCATCAACCGTCGAGCCCCATGCGTTTTTACTCAGATCTGTTCATCGCGTCTTTCTTCGTAGTTTTTTGCTGGTCTGTTCCGGCCCATGCTTTCGATGTGTCCACCCAGCAAGTGGTGGTCAGCGGCTATGCCACGAGCATGGTGACCTCTGCGCCCTTCGACCATAAACTGATCGTCGCCGCTCACGATGACGCCGCGGCATTCGTCGCCAGCGACGGGCAACTGCGAGGTGCACAACTGGAATCGGCCTTGGATTACCTGCGCCGGACCCAGCCAAAACTTCACGTCAGCGACCTTGAACTGGCACAGGCAATTCTCGTCCAATAGTTATCCTTATTTCTCCGGAGTCGTTCCATGCGTAGCCCGCTGATTGCTGCCGCCCTAGGCCTGCTGGTGTTGGCCGATGTGGCCCAGGCACATACCCTGGTAGCCACCAGTAACATCATCGTTCGCGCTTCCCAGCGCACGATCGATTTCACTTCCGACACCACCACCTCCATCCGTGATTCGAAAATCGTCCGCGAAGCCCACGACGATGCGGCCAGTTTTGTCGCCAGCAATGGTGAAATTCGTGGCGCTCATCTCGAGGCCGCCTTCGACACCTTGCGCACCCGCGTGCCGGAAGCCCGCGACGCCAGTGACCAGGTTCTCGCCGAAGCCATCCTCGCATTGTGAGGCGGTTCGCCGCCTGGCTGGCGGCCGGGGTCTTGCTGCTCACGAGCAGCCTGGCCCAGGCCGGCCTGCAACTGCACCTCAACGTCGAAGGCCTGAGCCCGGCGCAACAGCAGGCCAGCCAGGCGCTGCTCGATGAAGCCATGCAGGCGCTGCCGCCGCGCTTCATCGCGCGACTGGACCGACGCATCGATGTCGGCTGGACCGACCAGATGCCCGCCAACGCCTACGGCCAGGCATCGCTGGTGTCGCAACTGGACCTCAACAGCAACCTGCTCGACAGCCTTGTCGACGGCAGCGCCGCGAGGCAAAAGACCCATCGCCCCCACGGCACCGTGCGCCGGGAAATGCTCGCCACCGTCCTGCACGAACTGACCCACATTTATGACCGCTCGCGTCTATGGCCAGATGCCGAGCGTACGCTGATCCAGCGTTGCACTCGACGCAACAGCAGCGCCGGCTTGATCGGCCTTCCCGATGAATGCCGGGGCCAGAACGACCGCCGCTTCACCCTCAGCGATGATCCTCGCTTGCTGGACCTCGCCGGCTGGCCACAATACGTTGGCCGGCGCGGTGAGCGGGAACAGCACAACCGCCAGGTCGCCCGCAGCCCGGACCTCTATGAAACGAGCAGCCCCAAGGAGTTCGTCGCGGTCAACATGGAGTACTTCCTCCTCGACCCAAGCTACGCCTGCCGACGCCCCGCCCTGTATCGCTATTACCAGGCACACTTCGGCTGGGCACCTGCCGCCAAGGACACCTGCGCCCAATCGTTCGCGTTCCTCAACGCCGGCAATGACTTCGCCAAGACCCCACTGGGCAAAGTTGATCCAGAGCGGGTCTATGCCATCGATTACCTGCTGGCCGAAGCCAACCAGAACTGGGTGAGCCGCTGGGGCCACAGCATGCTCCGGCTGGTGATCTGTGCACCGGGTCGCCCACGTGGCCCGGACTGCCGACTGGATCTGGACCAACACCTGGTGCTGTCGTACCGCGCCTTCGTCGGCGATGTGCAGCTATCGAGTTGGGACGGGCTGGTTGGCAAATACCCGTCGCGCCTGTTCGTATTGCCGTTGGCACAGGTGATCGATGAATACACCAAGACCGAGCTGCGCAGCCTGGCGTCGGTGCCGCTGAACCTGTCGCGCACCGAGATCGAGGAGACGGTCGAGCACGCCGCCGAAATGCATTGGAGCTACGACGGCAACTATTACTTCCTGTCCAATAACTGCGCAGTGGAAAGCTTGAAGCTGCTGCGCAGCGGCAGCAACAACGCGCAGCTCAACGGCCTGGACAGCATCATGCCCAACGGCTTGTTGGAAGTCCTCAAGGGCCGGGGCCTGGCGGATACCAGTGTGCTGGATGATCCCAAGGAAGCCTTGCGCCTGGGCTACCGCTTCGACTCGTTCCGCGAGCGCTACCAGGCGATGTTCGATGTGCTGAAGAGGTATCTGCCGATCAAGCAGCAAACAGTGGAAGACTGGCTGGCCCTGGATGCCGCCGAACGCCGCGTCTGGTTCGAACAGGCCGACCTGCGCACCAGCGCGGCATTGTTACTGCTGGAACAAGCCAGTTATCGCCGGCAATTGTTGTTGGCGCAGGATGAAGTCAAACAGCGCTACCTCGGCGCCCGTGAATTGCAAAACGGCGGCATGGAAAGGGCTAACGCGACGCTGCAGCAGATCCTCGCCAACAGCGGCTTCCTGAGCCGTCCGGCCGAACTGCTGGGCAGCAGCGGCTACGGCTTGCCACAACCCAGCGAGTGGCAACGCCTGGAATCGGAAAGCAGCTTGCGTCAGAAACAGCTTCAAACGCTGACAGGCGACCTGGACAAGGAAGTCCGGGCATTGCTTGAGCCGAGTCGCGCCGCTGAAATTGCTGCCAGCGAGGCCAATGTGAAAGCGATCGGCGAGCATTTGCGCAAACTGCACAAGGCCGGGGGCGGGTTGGAATTGCCCTGACGAGCACTGCTTGAAGCGATAACAAAAAGGGGTTCAGAACCAAGCTCTGAACCCCTTTTTTCGTGCTGCGGGTCGAATCGACAATCAGCTGACACGTGCCTTGCGCACACCATCAGCCAGGGCGGCACACAAACTCAACACGCCATCAATCGCCTGTTCCGCCGTATCGGCATTGGCGATATGGTCGATCAGCGCCGAGCCAACCACCACCCCATCAGCCAATCGTGCGATAGCCGCAGCCTGCTCCGGCGTACGAATACCGAAACCAATGCTGATCGGCAAATCGGTGTGGCGACGCAAGCGCGCCACGGCTTTTTCCACGTGCTCCAACGTCGCGGCACCGGCACCAGTCACACCCGCCACCGACACGTAATATACAAAGCCGGAACTGCCGTTGAGCACCGTCGGCAAACGCACGTCGTCGGTGGTTGGCGTGGTCAGACGGATGAAATCCAAGCCAGCTGCCTGGGCCGGTTCGCACAGTTCGCTGTTGTGCTCGGGCGGCATGTCCACAACGATCAGGCCATCCACGCCGGATTCCAGCGCCTCGCCAATGAAACGCTGCACGCCATAACGGTGGATCGGGTTGAAGTACCCCATCAGCACCAGTGGTGTCTCGCTGTTGTCTTTGCGGAACTCACGAACCATCTGCAGGGTTTTCGCCAGGTTCTGCTGGGCGCCCAAGGCACGAATATTCGCCAACTGGATCGCCGGGCCGTCGGCCATCGGGTCGGTGAACGGCATGCCCAGCTCGATGACATCGGCACCGGCTGCTGGCAGGCCCTTGAGGATTGCCAGCGACGTGTCGTAGTCCGGGTCGCCAGCCGTGACGAACGTCACCAGGGCAGCACGGTTTTGTTCCTTGAGTTCGACAAAACGGGTTTGCAGGCGGCTCATCAGTGTTTCTCCTGCTGGGACTGTTCCATGTGATGCATCACGGTTTGCATGTCTTTGTCGCCACGGCCGGACAGGTTGACCACCATCAGGTGATCCTTCGGCAGGTTGGGTGCGCGCTTGAACACTTCTGCCAGGGCATGGGCGCTTTCCAATGCAGGAATGATCCCTTCCAGTCGGCAGCATTTGTGAAAGGCTTCCAGGGCTTCGGCATCGGTCACCGAGGTGTACTGGACGCGGCCAATGTCGTGCAACCAGGCGTGTTCCGGACCGATACCGGGGTAGTCGAGACCTGCGGAAATCGAATGGGCGTCGATGATCTGACCGTCGTCGTCCTGCAACAGGAAGGTGCGGTTGCCGTGCAGTACACCGGGGACGCCGCCGTTCAGGCTCGCCGCGTGCTTACCGGTCTCGATGCCATAACCGGCGGCTTCAACGCCGATGATCTCGACACTCTTGTCGTCCAGGAACGGGTGGAACAGGCCCATGGCGTTGGAGCCGCCGCCGATGCACGCCACCAGGCTGTCCGGCAGGCGACCTTCCTGGGCTTGCAGTTGATCGCGGGTTTCCTTGCCGATCACGGCCTGGAAGTCACGCACCATCGCCGGATACGGATGCGGGCCTGCCACGGTGCCGATCAGGTAGAACGTGCTGTCAACGTTGGTGACCCAGTCGCGCAGGGCCTCGTTCATGGCGTCTTTGAGGGTACCGGTACCCGCGACCACCGGGATCACTTCGGCGCCCAGCAGCTTCATGCGGAACACGTTGGCCTGCTGGCGCTCGATGTCGGTGGTGCCCATGTAGATCACGCAATCGAGGCCAAAACGCGCGGCCACGGTGGCGGTCGCCACGCCGTGCATGCCGGCGCCGGTCTCGGCGATGATGCGTTTCTTGCCCATGCGCCGCGCCAGCAGGATCTGGCCGATGCAGTTGTTGATCTTGTGCGCGCCGGTGTGGTTCAGCTCTTCACGCTTGAGATAGATCTTGGCGCCGCCGCAGTATTCGGTCAGGCGCTCGGCGAAGTAGAGCGGACTTGGACGACCGACGTAATCGCGCTGGAAGTAGGCCAATTCCTCAATGAAGGCAGGATCTTCCTTCGCCACTTCATATTCGCGGGCCAGATCAAGGATCAGCGGCATCAGGGTTTCGGCCACATAGCGGCCACCGAACGCACCGAACAGGCCGTTGGCATCGGGACCGCTGCGCAGGTTGAAAGAGGTCGTGGACTGGGTCATCGGGCGCTCCAAGCAAATGCGTTGAAAGACAATGAGGTTCACTCTACCCCTGACATCCGCCACTGAAAACCGATAAGATCGCCACAACCTGTCAGAAAAACTCACAGATCACATGAGCCACGACCTTCCCCCGCTCAATGCCTTGCGCGCCTTCGAGGCCACCGCCCGCCTGAACAGCGTAAGCCAGGCGGCCGAACAGCTGCACGTCACCCATGGCGCTGTAAGTCGACAGCTGAAGGTGTTGGAAGAACATTTGGGTGTCAGCCTGTTCATCAAGGATGGACGCGGCTTGAAACTCACAGATGCCGGCATGCGCCTGCGTGATGCCAGCACTGACGCGTTCGAGCGGTTACGCAGCGTGTGCGCGGAACTGACGCAAAGCACCGCCGATGCCCCGTTCGTCCTGGGCTGCTCGGGAAGCTTGCTGGCGCGCTGGTTTATTCCCCGCCTGGGCAGGCTCAATGCCGACCTGCCGGATTTGCGCCTGCACCTGTCCGCCGGCGAGGGCGACCTGGACCCCAGGCGACCGGGACTGGACGCCTTGCTGGTATTCGCCGAACCACCCTGGCCGGCCGACATGCAGGTGTATGAACTGGTGAGCGAGCGGATCGGCCCCGTGATGAGCCCGCACTACGCCGGATTTGCCCGCCTGCAGACCGCACCGGCCAGCGCGCTGCTGGACGAATCGTTGCTGCACACCACCTCCCGCCCACAGGCCTGGCCGACCTGGGCACAGCAAAACCACCTTGATCCCCGGGTATTGAAGTTCGGGCAAGGATTCGAGCATCTGTATTATTTGCTGGAGGCCGCCGTAGCGGGGCTCGGCGTGGCGATCGCGCCCGAGCCGCTGGTGGCTGAGGACGTGCGCGCCGGTCGCCTGGTCGCGCCGTGGGGTTTCGATGAAACGGCGGCGCGACTGGCGTTGTGGCTACCCAAGCGCGCCGCAGATGGACGCGCTCGGCAATTGGCCCAGTGGCTCAGGCATGAGCTGAGCCAACCGACTCAGTCTCCGCGTTTGCACAGCAAGTAAGCAGCCAGCAAACCAAGCGCACCGACCGCGACACCCGCTGTGGTCCATGGGTGTTCCTGCGCGTAGTCGCGTGTGGCGATCCCGGTTTCACGGGTTTTCACCTTGACCTCTTCATATGCGTCGCTGAGCAGATGGCGAGAATGTTTCAGGGCGTTCTCGGCATTGGCCTTGAGCGACTTGAGGGTCTTACGCGACTCGTCCGAAGCATCGTCCTTCAGGCTTTCCAACGACTTGAGCAGACTCTCGATCTCCGCTTCCATGCTTTGCAACGAGGCTTTGCGTAACGAATTGCTGGCCATGGTGGCTCTCTCCTGCAGTGGTTGAGTGGCGTGTGTGAATTGGGACTGCGGTCGTTTCTGAAAGTGCAGTAAATCTGAACTTCAGCGCGCAAACGGCGACACACGTATGACGAAAAATCGCTGCTAGGCT
Organism: Pseudomonas sp. NFACC05-1; assembly: GCF_900100135.1. Taxonomy (NCBI): domain Bacteria; kingdom Pseudomonadati; phylum Pseudomonadota; class Gammaproteobacteria; order Pseudomonadales; family Pseudomonadaceae; genus Pseudomonas; species Pseudomonas sp. NFACC05-1. The sequence continues at coordinate 16,787 of NZ_FMTR01000015.1, forward strand.
GTTAAAAACAACCAAGGAGAACCTCATGAGTGATCATCACACTTACAAAAAAGTCGAGCTGGTCGGCTCGTCTCCCACCAGCATTGAAGACGCCATCAATAACGCCCTGGCCGAGGCCAGCAAAAGCCTCAAGCACTTGGAGTGGTTCGAAGTCACGGAAACCCGCGGACACATCGAAAACGGCCGGGCCGCGCACTTTCAGGTCACCCTCAAAGTCGGGTTCCGGATTGTGAATAGCTGAGGAACGATGAACTTGCACGCTGGCGGAGTGCCATAGGGAATGGCGATGCGCTATGGTACGCGCATTCTGTTTTTCCCATTACCTGCCCTATTTGATCCGACCAAGGAGTGCGAGCGATGAAAAAATTGATGGTAGCCCTGGGTTTGCTGAGCCTTGCCGGTGGTGCGTTTGCGGCCGGCAAGCCCTGCGAAGCGCTGAAAAGCGAAATCGCGGCGAAGCTGGATGCCAGGGGCGTGTCAGGTTATTCGCTGGAAATCGTCGATAAAGGCGCAACGACCGACGGAAAAGTCGTAGGCACCTGTGAGGGCGGTACGAAAGAAATCGTCTATAAAAAGTGATTCTTTTCGAACGTCAAAGCCGACGCAGTGCGTCGGCTTTTTTATGCGCGTCATTAGCCTTTCATAACCTGCGCCAGCAACTCGTATGAGTGCAAACGATCGGCATGCTCGTACAGGTCGCTGGTGAAAATCAGCTCATCGGCCTGGGTTTGCTCGATCAGCACGTCGAGCTTGGCGCGAATCTTCTGCGGACCGCCGACCATGGCCAGTCCCAAGAAATCGCCAACCGCTTCTTTCTCATGGGGCAACCAGAGGCCGTTCATGGTTTCGACCGGCGGACGCTGCACCAGGCTCTGGCCGCGCATCAGCGCCAGGATCCGCTGATACACCGACGTCGCCAGGTAATCGGCCTGTTCATCCGTATCCGCCGCCACCAGCGGCACGCCGAGCATTACATAAGGCTTGTCGAGCACTGCCGACGGCTTGAAATGGTTGCGGTAGATGCGAATTGCCTCGTGCATGTAGCGCGGTGCGAAATGGGAGGCGAACGCGTAGGGCAAACCGCGTTCACCGGCCAGTTGCGCACTGAACAGGCTCGACCCCAGCAACCATACCGGCACGTTGGTGCCGGTGCCGGGCATGGCGATGATGCGTTGGTCCGGGGTGCGCGGGCCGAGGTAGCGCATCAGTTCGGCCACGTCTTCGGGGAAATCGTCCGCGCTGCCGGAGCGCTCGCGACGCAGCGCCCGAGCAGTCATCTGGTCGGAACCGGGCGCACGCCCCAACCCCAGGTCGATTCGACCCGGGTAGAGGCTTTCCAGCGTGCCAAACTGTTCGGCGATGATCAACGGCGCGTGATTGGGCAACATGACGCCGCCGGAGCCGACACGAATGGTCGAAGTCCCCCCCGCCAGATAACCCAGCAGCACCGCCGTCGCGGAGCTGGCGATACCGTCCATGTTGTGGTGTTCGGCCACCCAGAAGCGGGTATAACCGTATTTTTCCACGTGCTGCGCCAGGTCCAGCGAATTGCGCAAGGACTGGGCAGCATTGCCATCGGCGCGGACAGGCACCAGGTCGAGGGTTGAGAATTTCACGTCGGACAGCTGTTTCATGGGCCGGGATCTCCAACGGCGTTCCGGGCTTTTCCCGAGGGCAAAAGCCTGCCGTTTCTAAAGGTGTGTTCCATGCAATGTGGGCATATACCCGAGTTTCAATAGCTGCGAAGAATTTTCCTACTAAATTCGTCGGCTAATCGACAAGGTGAACTTTTCCGGGCGGTCTATCCTCACAACCCAGACAGCTAAAAAAATACCCAGGCGCGTCTCGCGCGCCGGATCTTCAGGAGGCAGACATGGCTATCATCAAGAAAGCATCGGCTCATTGGGAAGGTGACCTGAAAACCGGTATCGGCTCCATCTCCACGGAAACCGGTGTGCTGCGCGAAGCGCCCTACGGCTTCAAGGCGCGCTTCGAAGGCGGCAAGGGCACCAACCCAGAAGAATTGATCGGCGCGGCCCATGCCGGCTGCTTTTCCATGGCCTTTTCGATGATCCTCGGCGATGCCGGGCTCAAGGCCGACAGCATCGACACCAACGCAGAAGTGACCCTGGACCAGGTCGATGGCGGTTTCGCGATCACTGCAGTCAAGTTGGTGCTCAAGGCGAAAATCCCCGGCGCCAGCCAGGCGCAATTCGACGAACTGAGCAAGAAGGCCAAGGAAGGATGCCCGGTTTCCAAGGTGCTGAACGCCCAGATCACCCTGGATGCGACGCTGGTGAGCTGACGCATGAAAGGATCGCAGCCTTCGCAGGCGCTGCCGAGGGCTGCGATTTCTTGAATACGGTCGAGCTGTTTACCCTGGCGCAATTATGGTCGAATGAAACCTGCAGTTTCAGCGCACAGGCGGTGCGCGCTGCCATGAGGAATTCGAACATGAAACGATCAGCCCTGGTGGTCATCGGTTGCGCATTCGCTGCATCTGCGCTTGCCGAACCGAAATCCTGTGAAGAGCTGAAAGCGGAAATCGAAGCGAAGATCCAAGCCAATAACGTATCGTCCTACACGTTGGAAATCGTCACCAACGACGAAGTCCACGATCAGAACATGGTGGTGGGCACTTGCGAAAACGGCACGAAGAAAATCATCTACCAGAAGAACGACCGCTAGAACACGCTACGGAACGCAATTGATTTGTCGCTCTTCGGCCACGATTTGACGCTTGGCGTCATAGAGCCGGGCGCTGGGCGTGAACGCCAGGTTGCGAGCCTCCAGCCGATAGCGCTGGCCGGCCTCGAAATGGTCATAACGCACGAGCATGTAGCACAGCCGCTCTTGCGGTTCGGCTTGCATGCCCAGCCCACCACCGCTAAACACTTCGAAGTCGAAGCGCACTTTCAGTTCGTGGCTGCCCGGCGAAACCTGAAAGAACCGGCCGTCTCGCAATCGCTGGCCATCCAGGCTTTCAGCCATCAGCATTTTGCCGCCCGGCATGGGGGTAGCGAAATCGATCCACGCCATGTTCGGATCGACCGGGGGCAGTGGGCTCGTTGCACAACCGCTCATGGAGACCAGGACCAGTAACAGCAGAGGTAAGCGCATGGTGAATTTCCTGAAATCAGACCCTGAGCATAGCGCCAATCACGTTTGTTGGCAGCCCGCCGGCGTACCTTGCCCCACCACCTTGCGTTGCTGATCGTAAAGCTTGGCCCATGGCCGGAAACCAATGCTGCCGGCCTGCAGCTGGTAACGTTGGCCGGCGTTGAAGTCCTTGAATTTCACGTTCAACCGGCAATCGCGCCACAGCGGCTCGGCATCCGGGCCGATGTTGCCGGGCTCGACGGCAAATTGATAACGCACCGTCAGTTCATGGCTGCCGGGTTGCACTTCGAAATAGCGCCGGTCGATGGACGTCTTGTCATCGACTTTTAGCGCTTGCAGCGCGGTGTCCTGCTGGCTTCCCAGGTCGATCCACGCTTGGGATGGATCAGGATCAGGCAAACCGGCGCAACCGGTCAGCAGCAACAGGCCGCTCGTCAGCATCAACACGCGCATAGCGAAGCTCCAGGCAAGCGAGATAGTCTTGTGGGCAGACTTCCCAGGGTGATTCCAATTGATCAGGCCGCATTCAAGCCATCGGTTACTCGACCGTGCTTTCCGGATTTTGTTTCCAGGCCTCCTGCTTTTGTTACTGAACGGTTGCTCAAGCGTCGGTTATTACAGCCAGCTCGTCGGTGGGCAATTGCGGTTGTTGCAAGCCCGGGAGCCTATCGACCAGGTCATTGCCGACCCTGCTCGCGATGCTCAACTGAAGGCGCACCTGACCCAGGCGCGTGAGGCACGGACGTTCGCCAGTGATCACCTGCATTTGCCGGACAATAAAAGTTATCGCCTGTATGCAGACATTGGCCGGCCGTTCGTAGTCTGGAATGTCTTCACCACGCCAGAGTTTTCCCTGGCGCCGCAAAATCATTGCTTCCCCATTGCCGGTTGCGTGGCTTATCGCGGTTATTACAGCCAGGGAGCCGCCCGTGGCGAGGCCGCATTGCAGCGTTTGCAGGGCATGGACGTGTCGATCGGTGGTGTGGAGGCCTACTCGACATTGGGTTGGTTCAACGATCCGATCCTGAGTTCGATGATGCATTGGGGCGACGAACGCCTGGCGACGCTGATCTTTCATGAACTGGCGCACCAGCGGTTTTATGTCAAGGACGACACCGAATTCAATGAGTCCTTCGCCACCTTCGTCGAGCAGGAAGGCAGCCGGCAATGGCGCGCCAGTCGTGGGCTGGCGCCGGATAACGGCAAGCACGCGCGCCAGCGCGACCAATTCATCCAATTGATTCTCGACACCCGCCAGCGCCTGGAAGCGCTCTACACCCACCCCCTGCCGACCGAACAGATGCGACAACGCAAGGCACAGGCATTCGAACGCCTGCGCACCGACTATGAGCAGTTGCGGGACACTCAATGGGCCGGTGACAAACGCTACGATGCCTGGGTCTATGCCCCACTGAACAATGCACGGCTGCTGCCGTTCGGGCTGTATGACCAGTGGGTGCCGGCGTTTGCGGCGCTGTTCAGGCGGGAGGGCGGGGACTGGATCAGGTTTTACGCAGCGGTGGCAAAGCTCGGCAAATTGCCGATAGAGGAACGCAAGGCGGCCTTGAAGGCGTTGGCAGCGCCGAAGACTTCTGCAGATTAGGCAGACGTCATCGCGAGCAAGCTCGCACAGGGGCATCCCCAAATCCCGTGGCGAGGGAGCTTGCTCCCGCTCGGCTGCGCAGCAGTCGTCGCTTTATAGGGCCGCTTCGCGACCCAGCGGGAGCAAGCTCCCTCGCCACCCCCCCAGCACAAAAAAGGGCATACCGATTCATCGGTATGCCCTTTTGATTGCCGCTTTCTTCCCCCTGGCTGAGGTACTTGCAGCAATTACGGGTTGACGCTTTCTTTCAGGAACTTGCCTGGTTTAAAGGCAACGGTGTTGCTGGCCTTGATCTTCACCGGCTCACCGGTCTGTGGGTTTTTGCCAGTGCGGGCGCCGCGGTGGCGTTGCAGGAAAGTGCCGAAGCCCACCAGGGTGACGCTATCCTTGCGGTGCAGGGCGCCGGTGATTTCCTCGAGGACGGCGTTGAGGACGCGGTTGGCTTGTTCTTTGGTGAGGTCTGCTTTTTCCGCGATGGCGGCGGCGAGTTCTGGTTTACGCATGAATGAAGCCCCTTTGACGGTTTTTTTGTTGTTATGTCCGTGCCGTTCTCTTTGGAACGGCCCCTAAGGCGCCGCAGGCTCTACTCTGCGGCAGACGGGAGTGAGGATGGCACGGTGCCGAAAACGGCGCCAGTGGCCGGGCGACCTTTGTGGGACCAAAAGTAGGGTTTTTGCGACAGAACGACCAGTATTTACGCCAGCAGGGGTGGAAGTTTCTTGTTCAGTGCCAGTTTCTCCATCACCGCCGTGCCTGTCAGGGCGTACCCCAACAGATTGCCTTGAGCGTCGCGGCATAGCGCCTTGATGTCCGCGCCCTGCCCTTCGACACTCCACACGCCCTCGCTACCTCGCGGTGGTGGCGACACCACCAGTGGGCACACCGGGGTTTTCACGGTAATCGGCATGGCGCCGTAGCTGACGGCCGTCGGGTTGCCGGCCAGGGTCTGGGCCAGGGCCCGGGCGCAGCTCATCAGCGGCATGACATATAGCAGGTTCAAGCCATCGACCTCGGCGCAGTCACCCAGGGCGTAGATGTTGGCGTGAGAGGTTTTCAGGTGGCGGTCGACCACGACACCGCGGTTGACCACCAGGCCGGCGGCCGCCGCCAAGTCGATGCGTGGGCGCAAGCCGATGGCCGAGACCACCAGGTCACAGGCAATCACCTGGCCGTCGGACAAGTGGGCTTCCAACCCATCGGCGACCCGTTGCAGGCGATTGAGTACCGGCCCCAGGTGGAAGCGCGCGCCGAGGCTTTCTAGCCCGGCCTGTACAGCCGCAGCGGCGGCCGGGTGCAGCAGGGTCGGCATGACTTGCTCGCACGGCGCCACCAATTGCACTTCATAGCCACCCAGGATCAGGTCGTTGGCGAACTCGCAGCCAATCAGCCCGGCGCCGAGCAGCAGCACGCGACGTTTGCCAGCCGCCGCTGCGCGAAAGCGTGCGTAGTCTTCCAGGTCGTTGATGGGGAAGATCAGGTCCGCGGCATCGCCCTGCACCGGCACGCGCACGGTTTCGGCGCCCCAGGCCAGGATCAGGTCGCGGTAGCTCACCGCTTCTTCGCCGATCCACAGCCGTTTGTGGCCCGGGTCGATGCCGCTGATGCGGGTATGGGTGCGCACTTCGGCCTTCAGTTGCTCGGCCATGGTCCCGGGCTCGGCCATGCTCAGGCCGTCGGCGTCTTTGTTTTTGCCAAAGCCCGTGGAAAGCATGGGCTTGGAGTACGAGCGACCGTCATCGGCGCTGATCAGCAGCAATGGGGTTTCGCTGTCGAGTTTGCGAAATTCCCGGGCCAGGTTGTAACCGGCCAGCCCCGTACCGACGATGACGACAGGTGCGCTCATGCTGCTCTCCATGTGATGCTTTCCATGCCAGTTGAGAAACGATCAGTTGATTTCGATCATTTCGAAATCCATCTTGCCGACGCCGCAGTCCGGGCACAGCCAGTCTGCCGGTACGTCTTCCCAACGGGTGCCAGGTGCGATGCCATCATCCGGCCAACCGTCGGCTTCGTTGTAGATCAGGCCGCAGACGATACATTGCCACTTTTTCATTCAGGTACTTCCTCAGGTGTCAGGCGTTTGCCGGTATAGGGTCGCTCGAGGCTGTTTTCCGGCTCAGGGCGTTTTGTACTGATCGGTCGTCGCAGATGCAAGCACGATCGGCAGTGCAGCAGGCCGGAGCCGTCAAAATCGGCGACCGTCATGGTAAGCTCGCGGCCTCATTTGTTGCCTATCAAGACCCTCGTGCCGCATACAAATTCGATATTTCCAACACTCCAATGGCTGCCCCAACCCCTGCTGTCGCCCCGGCCCGATGCGGGTGTCCTCGACTGGCTGTTCGACGAAGGCTCCCTGACCCGGCGCCTGACGCGCCTGTCGGACGGCCATTTCAGCGTGACGCCGTTGTTCGAAGGCTGGCAGCCACTGCGCGCCGACGAATGCGCCGCCCTGGACCTGGCCGAGGGTAGCGAAGGCTGGGTACGCGAGGTGTATCTGCGCGGCCATGACCAGCCGTGGGTGTTCGCCCGCAGTGTGGCGGCGCGCAGCGCCTTGCAGGGTGACGGCTTGCAGATGGACGAACTGGGCAGCCGTTCCCTGGGGGAGTTGCTATTTTGTGACCAGGCGTTCCAGCGCCGAGCCATCGAAGTTTGCCATTACCCCGACGCCGGGTTGCCCGAAGAAGTGCGCGCCAGCGGGCTGTGGGGTCGCCGCTCACGTTTCGACCGCGGTGCATTGAGCGTGCTGGTGGCGGAAATTTTCCTGCCGCGCCTGTGGACCGTCGCCCGTGCCTATTCGGAGAATTGCTGATGTACGTGCAACTGCTCAAATCCTTGAACCGCCTGAACCCGCGGGCCTGGGACTTCGTGCAACTGACCCGCATGGACAAGCCCATTGGCATCTACCTGCTGCTGTGGCCGACGTTGTGGGCGCTATGGATTGCCGGTGAAGGCTCACCGTCCATCGTCAACCTGGTGATTTTCGTCCTCGGCGTGGTGCTGACCCGCGCCGGCGGCTGTGTGATCAATGACTGGGCCGACCGCAAGGTGGACGGTCACGTCAAGCGCACCGAGCAGCGCCCGCTGGTGAGCGGCAAGATCAGTTCGAAAGAGGCGCTGGTGTTCTTCGCCGTGCTGATGAGCGTGAGTTTCCTGCTAGTGCTGTGCACCAACGCCCCGACTATCCTGCTCTCCCTCGGTGGCTTGGCGCTGGCGTTCAGTTACCCGTTCATGAAGCGCTATACCTACTACCCGCAAGTGGTGCTGGGCGCGGCGTTCTCCTGGGGCATGCCGATGGCGTTCACCGCCGAAACCGGCCATTTGCCAGCGGCCGCCTGGTTGCTGTACATCGCCAACCTGCTGTGGACGGTGGGCTACGACACCTATTACGCAATGACCGACCGGGACGATGACTTGCGAATCGGGGTGAAGTCCACGGCGATCCTGTTTGGCGATGCCGACCGGGTGATCATCCTGACGTTGCAAGGCCTGGCACTGGGCTGCCTGTTGCTGGCCGGGTCGAAGTTCCAACTGGGCGGCTGGTTCCACCTGGGGCTGGTGGCCGCTGCCGCGTGCTTCGCCTGGGAGTTCTGGTACACCCGTGGCAGGGACCGGATGCGCTGCTTCCAGGCGTTTTTGCACAACCATTGGGCCGGGTTGGCGATTTTCGTGGGGATTGTGCTGGATTATGCGTTGCGCTGAGGCCTATGACCCAGCGGTGAACCTTGGGTCATGAAAGCCTTTGTGGCGAGGGAGCTTGCTCCCGCTCGGTTGCGCAGCAACCGCAAAATCTTGGGGCCGCTACGCAGCCCAGCGGGAGCAAGCTCCCTCGCCACAAGAGCATCCGCTCGGCGCCGTGCCCGTCAGTGGGGCTTGGCGACCTTCCAGGCGCCGTCCATCAAGCCGTCACCGGTCATGTCACCGGCCTTTGTATCCTTCACAAAGGTGTACAGCGGCTTGCCATCGTAGGCCCACTGCTTCTTTCGGTCATCGCGGGTGATCACGGTCCATTTGCCCATGGACTTGTCGCTTTCTTCGGCCATGAGCGGCGGCCAGTTGGCGGCGCACTTGTCGTTGCACATCGACTTGCCGCCCGAGTCTTTGGCAAACGTATACAACGTCATGTTTTGGTGGTCCGTCAGTATGCCCTTCTCTTTATCGACCATCGCCGGCTCAGCCGCGAATGCCCATGTCGGCAGCGCCAGGGCAGCCGTTACCGCCAGTGCCCGGATGGATTGGGTAAGGTAAGTCATGGAAACCTTCTTGTGTGGTTGTCAGGATTCGGACTGAAAAGCGTAGCCCAGGATCCCTTTCACCGCCCGCCCACGAAATAACTGTCACACGACTGCAATAATTCCGTTATCTAATGCGGCGCAAGACAGTTAAATGACAAGAGGATTACCCCATGGTTGGCAGGAGCATTCTGATCGTCGACGACGAGGCGCCCATCCGCGAGATGATCGCCGTTGCGTTGGAGATGGCCGGCTATGACTGCATGGAAGCAGAAAACTCTCAACAGGCCCACGCCATCATCGTCGACCGCAAGCCCGATCTGATTCTGTTGGACTGGATGCTGCCCGGCACTTCGGGCATCGAACTGGCGCGACGCCTCAAGCGCGACGAGCTGACCGGTGATATTCCGATCATCATGCTCACCGCCAAGGGCGAAGAGGACAACAAGATCCAGGGCCTGGAAGTGGGCGCCGACGACTACATCACCAAGCCGTTTTCCCCACGGGAGCTGGTGGCGCGCCTGAAGGCCGTGCTGCGCCGCGCTGGCCCCACCGACGGCGAAGCACCGATCGAAGTCGGCGGCCTGCTGCTGGACCCCATCAGTCACCGCGTGACCATCGACGGCAAGCCCGCCGAGATGGGCCCCACGGAGTACCGCCTGCTGCAATTCTTCATGACCCACCAGGAGCGTGCCTACACCCGTGGCCAACTGCTGGACCAGGTCTGGGGCGGTAACGTCTACGTGGAAGAGCGCACCGTGGATGTGCACATCCGACGCCTGCGCAAGGCCCTCGGCGACGCCTACGAAAATCTGGTACAAACCGTGCGCGGCACCGGTTATCGTTTTTCTACCAAGGCCTGATCCGAGCCCTTACCGCCCGACAAGCTGACAAGGACGCGCGTCACGTGAATCAAAACTGGCATGGCACCCTGATTCGCCACATGTTGTTGCTGGTGACCGGCTGTCTGGTGATCGGCTTGGTCAGCGGCTACTACGGCTGGAGCCTGGCCGCGGGCCTGGGGCTTTACCTGGCCTGGACCCTCAAGCAACTGCTGCGCCTGCATGAATGGCTACGCCTGCACCAACCCGACGAAGCCCCGCCCGACGGCTATGGCCTGTGGGGTGAGGTGTTCGACAGCATTTACCACCTGCAACGGCGCGACCAGCGCGTGCGCGGGCGCCTGCAAGCGGTGATCGACCGTGTCCAGGAGTCCACCGCGGCACTCAAAGACGCCGTGATCATGCTCGACAGCGATGGCAACCTGGAATGGTGGAACCGCGCCGCCGAAACCCTGTTGGGCCTCAAGACGCCACAGGACAGCGGCCAGCCGGTGACCAACCTGGTACGTCATCCGCGCTTCAAGGAATATTTCGAGCAGGCCAATTACGCCGAGCCCCTGGAAATTCCTTCGCCCACCAATGATCGGCTACGTATCCAGCTGTACATCACGCGCTATGGCAACAATGAGCATTTGATGCTGGTACGCGATGTCACGCGCATCCATCAGTTGGAACAGATGCGCAAGGACTTCATCGCCAACGTCTCCCACGAACTGCGCACGCCATTGACGGTGATCTGTGGTTATCTGGAAACCCTGCTCGACAACGTCGAGGAAGTGAACCCGCGCTGGAGCCGGGCCTTGCAGCAGATGCACCAGCAAAGCGGGCGCATGCAGACCCTGCTCAACGACTTGCTGCTGCTGGCGAAGCTGGAAGCCACCGATTACCCGTCGGACAACCAGCCAGTGCCCATCGACGATCTGCTGCAAACCATTGTCGAAGACGCGCAGGAACTGTCCGGCTCCAAGCAGCAGACCATCACCCTGGAAGCCGATGCGGCCGTGCAGCTCAAAGGCAGCGAGGCGGAACTGCGCAGTGCGTTTTCCAACCTGGTGTTCAACGCGGTCAAATACACGCCGGAGCAAGGCCGGATCCATGTGCGCTGGTGGGGCGATGAGCAAGGCGCGCACCTGAGCGTGCGTGATTCGGGCATTGGCATCGACAGCAAACACCTGCCGCGCCTGACCGAACGCTTCTACCGTGTCGACTCCAGCCGCAACTCCAATACCGGCGGCACCGGGCTGGGCCTGGCCATCGTCAAACACGTCCTGCTGCGCCATCGCGCCCGCATGGAAATCAGCAGCGTACCCGGCCATGGCAGCACCTTTACCTGCCATTTCGCTCCGACCCAGGTGGTTCGCGCACGCCTCGCCCGCCCCGCTGATTGAGCACGCCCCCTAGGCAATCACCGAGTCAGCCGCTACATTGACTGACTTGTGCCTGCCTTTTCAGGCGCTCATTTTCAATTCCTACGACTATACGGAACCCGCAAAACTCCATCATGGACCCTTCCCCTGGCTTGTCCCTCGTCACACTCTTCGCCGAATTCGGCATGATTCTTTTTGCTCTGATCCTGGTTTTGCTCAACGGTTTTTTCGTTGCGGCCGAATTCGCCATGGTCAAGCTGCGCTCGACCCGGGTCGAAGCCATTGCCGAGCAGAACGGCTGGCGCGGGCACATCCTGCGCACCGTTCATAGCCAGCTCGACGCTTACCTGTCGGCGTGCCAGTTGGGTATCACCCTGGCCTCCCTGGGCCTGGGCTGGGTCGGTGAGCCGGCGTTCGCCCATATCCTCGAGCCGTTGCTGGGCGCGGTCGGCGTAGAGTCGCCGGAAGTGATCAAGGGCGTGTCGTTCTTCACCGCGTTCTTCATCATTTCGTACCTGCACATCGTGGTCGGTGAACTGGCGCCCAAATCCTGGGCCATTCGCAAACCCGAGCTGCTGTCGCTGTGGACCGCCGTGCCGCTGTACCTGTTCTACTGGGCGATGTACCCGGCGATCTACCTGCTCAACGCCAGCGCCAACGCCATCTTGCGCATCGCCGGCCAAGGCGAACCCGGCCCGCATCACGAGCACCATTACAGCCGCGAAGAACTGAAACTGATCCTGCACTCCAGCCGTGGCCAGGACCCGAGCGACCAGGGCATGCGCGTGCTGGCCTCGGCCGTGGAAATGGGCGAGCTGGAAGTGGTGGACTGGGCCAACTCCCGGGAAGACCTGGTGACGCTGGAATTCAACGCGCCGCTCAAGGAAATCCTGGCGATGTTCCGGCGCCACAAGTTCAGCCGTTATCCGGTGTATGACAGCGAGCGCCAGGAGTTCGTCGGCCTGCTGCACATCAAGGACCTGCTGCTGGAACTGGCGGCCCTGGATCACATTCCCGAGTCGTTCAACCTGGCCGAACTGACCCGGCCGCTGGAGCGGGTGTCGCGGCACATGCCGCTATCGCAATTGCTGGAGCAGTTCCGCAAGGGCGGTTCGCACTTCGCCTTGGTCGAGGAAGCCGACGGCAACATCATCGGTTACCTGACCATGGAAGACGTGCTGGAAGTGTTGGTGGGTGACATCCAGGACGAACACCGCAAAGCCGAACGCGGCATCCTGGCCTACCAGCCGGGCAAGCTGTTGGTACGGGGTGATACGCCGCTGTTCAAGGTCGAGCGCCTGCTGGGGATCGACCTGGACCACATCGAAGCCGAAACCTTGGCTGGGTTGGTCTATGAAACCCTCAAGCGCGTGCCGGAAGAGGAAGAAGTGCTGGAAGTCGAAGGCCTGCGGATCATCATCAAGAAGATGAAAGGACCCAAGATCATCCTGGCGAAGGTGTTGATGCTCGATTGAGTATCGACCGGCCCCCAAGCCTCTAACACGATCCCTGTGGCGAGGGAGCTTGCTCCCGCTGGGCAGCGAAGCGGCCCCAAAAGCGACGACTGCTTCGCAGCCGAGCGGGAGCAAGCTCCCTCGCCACAGGGGATCGGCGTGACCTGGATTATTGCTTGCCCAACGCAAAGTTGGGCAGGTCGCCCACCGGTTGATTGAACTGGTAGGGGATCGACACCAGCCCCAGGCCGGTATTGCGCTGCACCACGAAATGCAGGTGCGGGCCTGAGCTGTTGCCGGTATTGCCCGACAACGCCAACGGCGTGCCCACCCCGACCCGCTGCCCTTCCCGTACGCTCACCGAACCTTTCTGCAAGTGCAGGTAGACGCCCATGGTCCCGTCATCGTGCAGCACCCGCACGAAGTTGCCCGAAGGATCGTCCCCGCGGCCGGTCTGCTCGTTTTCGGTCTTGATGACCACGCCGCCCCGCGCCGCGATGATCGGCGTGCCCACGGGCATGGCAATGTCCATGGCGTAGCGGTTCTTCGGGCCGTAATGGCTGTACTGGCCGTTGGCACCCTGGCTCAGCCGGAACGGCCCGCCACGCCACGGTAACGGGTACTGATAAGCCTGTGCCGCGCCGGCGGGGTCGCCCAGGGAATATTCGAACCTTGGGGTGTAGACCAGCGGCCTCCCGGGCTGAGTGGCCGTGAGCAGCGCCAGGCGCAGGTTGCTGCGCGCCGGCAGCACCCGACGAATCGGCCTGCTCGGTGCCCCGCTGACGTTGCGCAGCCCGGCGAAACTCAACTCGATCTCCACCGGCGCATACAAATCGTTGCGCACGAACACCGCGTCCGCGCCATTCTGCTTCTTGATATCCAGGAACACCTGTCGCTCCAGGCGCTCGACCATGCGGTCGCGGAACACGAACACCTGGGCGCCCTTGCTGGGGCGGTCGCTATAGGACACCACGCCATTGGCATCGGTGGATTTGTAGATCGTCATGGCCACGGCCGAGGTGGAGGCCAGGACAAGACCACAGGCAAACAGCAGGGGAGCGAGCATGGGTAAAGTTCTGTCGAAAAATGAAGGCCTGCACAGCAGCCTAGCAGCTGGGATGGACCAGCGTAGTCGACGGATGTTTCAAAATTGGATCAGCGATCGGTGTTGGTGATCGTTCCTACGCTCTGCGTGGCAATGCAGCCCGGGACGCTCCGCGTCCCCTCAAGCGCCGAACGCAGAGCGTCCGTAGAGGCATCCCACGCGGAGCATGGGAACGATCTGCGGCTGTATCAGGCGCCCGGCACGAAGTGCTTCTGCGCGGTGCCGCGGGCGATCAGGCGGGAGATGTAGTCGAGTTTCTGCGGGTCTTTGTCGACGAAGCGGAACGTCAACTGCAGCCATTCGCTATCGGGCGTCTGTTCATGGGCGACAATGGCGTGCAGGTAGCCGTTGAGACGAGCGGTTTCAGCGTTGTCGCCCTGCTCCATGTCCAGCACCGCACCTTCGAGGACTTGCGGCAGGGAGTCGGAGCGCTTGACCACCAGCAGCGCTTCCTTGAGGCTCAGGGCCTTGATCACGCATTGCTGGGTACCGCTGGACAGGCGCAACTGGCCTTGGCCGCGGTTGGCCGACGAAGCGGTGGCGGCGGCCGGCGCCTTGACCGGCGGGCTGTTTAGCAAGCCACGCGCCGGAGCGGCTGCAGCAGGGGCGGCGGGGGCGGGGGCCGAAGCCACAGCGGCAACCGGAGCCTTGCCGCCCGTCAGGGCGCTTAAGGAGTCATTGCCGAACGCCGAGTTCATCTTGGTCGGGGCACTGTTCATCAGCGTGTCGAGCTTGCCGACCTTATGCAGGGCCTGCTTGACCTTGGTCAGTAGCTGCTCGTTGGTGAACGGCTTGCTGACGTAGCCGGAAACGCCGGCCTGGATGGCTTGGACCACGTTTTCCTTGTCGCCGCGGCTGGTGACCATCACGAACGGCATGCCCTTGAGGTTGTCCTGCTGGCGACACCAGGTCAGCAGTTCCAGCCCGGACATTTCCGGCATTTCCCAATCGCACAACACCAGGTCGAACGCTTCGCGAGCCAGCAGGGCTTGGGCTTTCTTGCCGTTCACCGCGTCTTCGATGCGCACGCCCGGGAAGTAGTTGCGCAGGCACTTCTTCACCAGGTCACGAATGAACGAAGCATCGTCCACGACCAACACACTGACCTTACTCATCCAGATACACCTCTAAAAAATCCCGGCAAGCATACCGCTTTTACTGATGGCACATCGCCAAAAACCTTCAGTCACGCCGGGACCTTTCGTTCGCGGGGTGCTGCTTTCGATAAAAAAAAACCCAAAAAAAAGCCCGACCAGAAGGCCGGGCACTTTTCCTGGCAATCTTACTTATCGTCAGCTCCGTCCGGAACATTAGCAGTTTCGGACGGGGTGCCCTCAACTTCTTCCTTCATGCGCTTGAGCCCCAGATGCCGGACATCGGTGCCGCGCACCAGGTAGATGACAAGTTCCGAGATGTTGCGCGCATGATCGCCGATGCGCTCCAGAGAACGCAGCACCCAGATGATGCTCAATACCCGGGAGATGGAGCGCGGGTCTTCCATCATGTAAGTCGCCAGCTCCCGCAGGGCGGTCTTGTACTCGCGGTCGATGATCTTGTCGTACTGGGCCACCGACAACGCCAGGTCGGCGTCGAAGCGGGCAAAGGCGTCCAGTGCATCGCGGACCATGTTGCGCACCTGGTCGCCAATATGGCGCACCTCGACGTAACCGCGCGGCGCTTCGCCTTCTTCGCACAACTGGATGGCTCGACGGGCAATCTTGGTGGCTTCGTCGCCGATCCGCTCCAGGTCGATCACCGACTTGGAAATGCTGATGATCAAGCGCAGGTCGGAAGCCGCCGGCTGACGACGGGCGAGGATGCGCAGGCACTCCTCGTCGATGTTGCGCTCCATCTGGTTGATCTGGTCGTCGATCTCGCGCACTTGCTGGGCCAGGCCCGAATCGGCCTCGATCAGCGCGGTCACCGCGTCGTTGACCTGCTTTTCCACCAGCCCGCCCATGGCCAGCAGGTGGCTGCGCACCTCCTCCAGCTCGGCGTTGAACTGTGCGGAAATATGGTGAGTAAGGCCTTCCTTCGAAATCATCTTGTTCGCTCCGCGAAAGTTGCAAGCTTCAAGCTGCAAGCTTCAAGCAGTTAAATGTTGAGTCCTGTTATCGCATGCGGCCATGCAGCGACCTCGACTAGCCATAACGACCGGTAATGTAGTCCTCGGTCTGCTTCTTGGCCGGATTGGTGAACAGCGTATCGGTGTCGCCGAACTCCACCAGTTTGCCCATGTACATGAACGCGGTGTAATCGGAAACCCGCGCCGCCTGTTGCATGTTGTGGGTCACGATGACGATGGTGAACTTGGACTTGAGCTCGTAGATCAGTTCTTCGACTTTCAGCGTCGAGATCGGGTCCAGGGCCGAGCAGGGTTCGTCGAGCAGCAGCACTTCCGGCTCCACGGCGATGGTGCGGGCGATCACCAGGCGCTGCTGTTGACCGCCGGACAGGCCCAGGGCCGACTCATGCAGGCGGTCCTTGACCTCATCCCACAACGCCGCGCCCTTGAGGGCCCATTCCACGGCTTCGTCGAGGATGCGCTTCTTGTTGATGCCTTGGATGCGCAAGCCGTAGACCACGTTCTCGTAAATGGTTTTCGGGAACGGGTTGGGCTTCTGGAACACCATGCCCACGCGACGACGCAGCTCGGCCACATCTTCGCCCTTGCGATAGATGTTGTTGCCGTAGAGGTTGATTTCCCCTTCGACGCGGCAGCCGTCCACCAGGTCGTTCATGCGGTTGAAGGTGCGCAGCAAGGTGGACTTGCCGCAGCCCGACGGACCGATGAATGCGGTGACGCGCTGCTTCGGGATATTCAGGCTGACGTCGTACAGTGCCTGCTTCTGGCCGTAGAACAGGTTCAGGCCTGGCACTTCGATGGCGACGGTTTCTTCGGCCAGGTTCAGGCTCTGCTTGTCGCGGCCCAGGGCCGACATGTTGATGCCGTGTGTATGTGCTTCGTGTTGCATGGTCTCACTCCGTTCGTAGCTGCAAGCTTCTAGCTGCAAGCTGCAAGTTTGAGCAAAAGCGGCCTGTAGCTTGCCGCTTGTGGCTAATGACTTTTAGCTATCCAACGCTTTGTATTTCTCGCGCAGGTGGTTACGGATCCACACTGCCGACAGGTTGAGCGTGGCGATCACCAGCACCAGCAGCAGCGCCGTGGCGTACACCAGCGGTCGCGCCGCTTCGACGTTCGGGCTCTGGAAGCCCACGTCATAGATATGGAAGCCCAGGTGCATGATCTTCTGGTCCAGGTGCAGATACGGGTAGTTGCCGTCCAGCGGCAGCGACGGGGCCAGTTTCACCACGCCTACCAGCATCAACGGTGCCACTTCACCGGCAGCACGGGCCACGGCGAGGATCATCCCGGTCATCATCGCCGGGCTCGCCATGGGCAGGACAATTTTCCACAGGGTCTCGGCCTTGGTCGCACCAAGGGCCAGGGAGCCTTCGCGCACGGTACGCGGGATCCGCGCCAGGCCTTCCTCGGTGGCCACGATCACCACCGGCACCGCCAGCAGCGCCAGGGTCAGGGACGCCCAGAGCAGGCCCGGGGTGCCGAAGGTCGGCGCCGGCAAGGCCTCGGGGAAGAACAAGCGGTCGACCGAACCACCCAGCACGTAGACGAAGAAGCCCAGGCCAAACACACCGTAGACGATGGCCGGAACGCCGGCCAGGTTGTTCACCGCGATGCGGATCAGGCGGGTCATCGGGCCTTGACGGGCGTATTCACGCAGGTAGACCGCCGCCAGCACGCCGAACGGCGTCACGATCATCGCCATGATCAGGGTCATCATCACAGTGCCGAAAATCGCCGGGAAAATGCCACCTTCGGTGTTGGCTTCACGCGGGTCGTCGC
This sequence comes from Pseudomonas sp. NFACC05-1, assembly GCF_900100135.1. Lineage (NCBI taxonomy): Bacteria > Pseudomonadati > Pseudomonadota > Gammaproteobacteria > Pseudomonadales > Pseudomonadaceae > Pseudomonas > Pseudomonas sp. NFACC05-1. The sequence continues at coordinate 34,372 of NZ_FMTR01000015.1, forward strand.
TGAGGAATTCCCAGACCTTGCTGACGTAGAAACCCATCTTGGTGAACGTGCCCATGCCGTTTGGCTGGTAGGCGTGCACCACTTTGCCGATTTCGATTTCCACTTCCTTGCCGTTGGCATCGCGGGCGGTCAGGCTGTCGCGATTGAACTGTGCATGCAGGTCGGCCAGGCGCGCTTCGATGTCCTTGTAGCGGGCATTGAGCTCGGCGCGCTCGCTTTCCAGGTCCGCCTGGGCAGAAGCGTCGAGCTTGCCGTCCAGCTCCAGTTTGCGACCGTGCAGACGGATGCGTTCCAGGCCGGCGTTGATTGCACCGATGTCGACTTTTTCCAGGGTCTTGAGCTCGGAGGCCAACTGGTTGACGCGCTCTACGCGAGCCTGCAGTTGCGGCCAGGCGGCCTCGCCTTCGGCGATGACCTTGCCGTTTTCCTTGACGTTGACCAGGTAGCCGTAGAAGTTGCCCCACTCACGACGCTCGATGGCCATCAGCTCCGGCGGCGTAGTCTGGTTGGTCAGCCAGTCGCCGACGATCCAGGTGAAGTCGGTGCCGTTCAGATCCCGGTTGCCCACCTTGATCAGTTCGCGGGTCATGAACTCGGGGCCTTCGTCCGGCACCGGCAGGCCAGCGCTTTTCAGGCGCTCACGAGGCACTTCTTCCTTCTGCACGACTTCGCCGACCACCAGGTGCGCAGGCATGCCCGGCACGTTGTAGCTGGCGTGGACCAGGTCCGCCGGCCAGAAGTGGCCCAGGCCGCGCACGGCGATCACCGCCAGCAGGCCAATGGTCATGATGACCGCGATGGACACCGCGCCACCGCTGATCCAGACGCCGGGGGCGCCGCTCTTGAACCATCCTTTCAGGGAGTTCTGTTTCACAGACTTCTACCTTTCTTAAAGCGACGAATATTTCTTGCGCAGACGCTGACGGATCAGCTCGGCGAGGGTGTTCATGACGAAGGTGAACAACAGCAGCACCAGGGCCGACAGGAACAGCACGCGATAATGGCTGCCGCCGACTTCCGACTCAGGCATCTCCACCGCCACGTTGGCCGCCAGGGTGCGCAGGCCTTCGAACAGGTTCATTTCCATGACCGGCGTGTTACCGGTGGCCATCAGCACGATCATGGTCTCGCCCACCGCACGGCCCATGCCGATCATCAGCGCCGAGAAGATGCCGGGGCTGGCGGTGAGGATCACCACGCGGGTCATGGTCTGCCACGGCGTGGCACCGAGGGCCAGGGAGCCCAGGGTCAGGCCACGCGGCACGCTGAACACGGCGTCTTCGGCGATGGAATAGATGTTCGGGATCACCGCGAAGCCCATCGCCAGGCCGACCACCAGGGCGTTGCGCTGGTCGTAGGTGATGCCCAGGTCATGGGAGATCCACATGCGCATGTCGCCGCCGAAGAACCACGCTTCCATGTACGGGCTCATGTACAGCGAGAGCCAGCCCACGAACAGGATCACCGGGATCAGCAGGGCGCTTTCCCAGCCGTCCGGCACTCTCAGGCGAATGGATTCCGGCAGCCGGCTGAAGACGAAACCGGCGACCAGGATGCCAATTGGCAGCAACATCAGCAGGCTGAAAATACCCGGCAGGTGCCCTTCGACGTACGGCGCCAGGAACAGGCCGGCGAAGAACCCGAGGATCACCGTCGGCATCGCTTCCATCAGCTCGATCACCGGCTTGACCTTGCGGCGCATGCCCGGGGCCATGAAGTAAGCGGTGTAGATCGCGGCGGCAATGGCCAGCGGCGCAGCCAGCAACATCGCGTAGAACGCCGCTTTCAGGGTGCCGAAGGTCAGCGGCGAAAGGCTCATCTTGGGTTCGAAGTCGGTGTTGGCGGCAGTCGATTGCCAGACGTACTTGGGTTCGTCGTAGTTTTCGTACCAGACCTTGCTCCACAACGCGCTCCACGACACTTCCGGGTGCGGATTGTCCAGCGTCAACGGTTGCAGCTTGCCGCCCTGTTCAACGATCAGGCGGTTGGCCCGTGGCGACATGCCGAACAGGCCCTGGCCGTCGACCACCTGGTCCACCAGCAGAGTACGGTGGGCGGTGCTGTGGAACACGCCAAGCTTGCCGGCGGCGTCGAGCGCAACAAAGCCTTTGCGACGTTCTTCGGCGCTGATCTCGACGATGGGCGTGCTGCCCATCTGGAAGGTACGAATCTGTTTGAAGCGCAACTCGCCGTCCGGATCACGGGCCATGAACCACTGGGCCAGGCCGCCCTTGGAGTCGCCGATGATCAGCGAGATCCCGCCCACCAGCTGGGTGGCGGCGGTGACTTGGGCGTCGGCGTTCTCGAGCAGCTTGTAGCGGCCATTGAGGCTCTTGTCCCGCAGGCTGAACACGTCGGCCTGGGCACGTCCGTTGACCACATACAGCCATTGCTGACGCGGGTCGACGAAGATGTTCTTCACCGGCTCGGTCATCTGCGGCAGGTCGATGCGGGTCTGCTCGCTGGTGACCTCACCGGTCATCATGTTTTCTTCGCTGGTGAGCGACAGCACTTGCAGTTGGGCACCGCTGGAACCGGCCAGCAGCAGGGTCGAGTCGGTGGCGTTGAGGCTGACATGTTCCAGGGCCGCGCCCTGTTCGTTCAATGCAATCGGCGTCTCGCCGTAAGGGTATTCGACGGCAGGCGAGATGGTTTTCTTGCCGTCCGGGTAGCTGACCTTATAGGTGTGACGAAATACCAGGGCTTGGCCGTTGGACAGACCGATTGCCACCAGCGGGCTGCCGGGCTGGTCTTCGCCAATGGCGGTCACGCTGGCGCCGGCCGGAATCGGCAGGTCGAAGCGGCGCAGTTCGGCGCCACTGCTGATGTCGAAGAACAGCGCCTGGCCCTTGTCGGAAACCCGCATGGCGACTTGGTTCTGTTCTTCGATGGAGATCATCAAGGGTTTGCCGGCGTCTTGCATCCAGGCCGGGGTGATCGTGTCCTTGGCGGTCAGGTCCGCGCCCTGGAACAGGGGCAGCACCACATAGGCCAGGAAAAAGAAGATCAACGTAATGGCAGCAAGGACAGCGAGGCCACCGACCAGCACGTACCAGCGGGTCAGGCGATCCTTGAGCGCGCGAATACGGCGCTTGCGTTGCAGCTCAGGCGTATTGAAGTCAATGCGCTTGGGAGGGGAAGTCGTAGTCATTGTGGAGTTGGCCAGATCATTCATGCGCACACCCTAGCGATCCTGTATGACAGAAAGATGACAATGCAGTGACGCAACAAATCCGCCGCCGGCAGAAAGCGGCAGCGGACAGGAATTTGGGTTGTGGGAGCAACCTTCACTCCCACAGGAGTCCGGGCGTTGGCCCGGGCTCAGGTATTACTTCTTGGCGACGCTGCCGCCTTCCGACAGACCCAGGTCAGCCAGTGCCTTGGCGGCCACTTTGGCTGGCAACGGGATGTAGCCGTCCTTGACCACGACTTCCTGGCCTTGCTTGGACAGGATCAGCTTCACGAACTCGGCTTCCAGCGGGGCCAGAGGCTTGTTCGGTGCCTTGTTGACGTAAACGTAGAGGAAGCGCGACAGCGGGTACTTGCCGTTCAGGGCGTTTTCCTCGGTGTCTTCGATGAACTCGCCGCCTTCTTTCTTGGCCAGGGCAACAGTTTTCACGCTGGCGGTCTTGTAGCCGATACCCGAGTAGCCAACGCCGTTGAGCGAGCTGCTGATCGACTGTACAACCGAGGCCGAGCCAGGCTGTTCATTGACGTTGGACTTGTAGTCACCTTTGCACAGGGCTTCTTCTTTGAAGTAGCCGTAGGTGCCGGATACCGAGTTACGACCGAACAACTGGACTGGCTTGTTGGCCAGGTCACCGGTCACGCCCAGGTCGCCCCAGGTCTTGACGTCGGCCTTGGCGCCGCACAGACGAGTAGAGGAGAAAATCGCATCAACCTGAGCCATGGTCAGGCCTTTGATCGGGTTGTCCTTGTGTACGAATACCGCCAAGGCGTCCACGGCAACCGGGATGGCGGTAGGCTTGTAACCGTATTTGGTTTCGAAAGCCTGCAGCTCGTTGTCCTTCATCTTGCGGCTCATCGGGCCCAGGTTGGAGGTGCCTTCGGTGAGCGCGGGTGGCGCGGTGGAAGAACCGGCGGCCTGAATCTGGATGTTTACGTTCGGGTATTCCTTCTTGTAGTTCTCGGCCCACAAGGTCATCAGGTTGGCCAGGGTATCGGAGCCGACGCTGGACAGGTTGCCCGATACACCAGTGGTCTTGGTGTAGCTCGGGATCGCAGGATCAACAGCGGCAACCGCGTTGGCAGTCGCAACGCCAGCAGCGACAAAAGTCATTGCCGCCATCAAACGCTTCAGTTTCATGCCTTACTCCTAGCAGATAGGGTGTGTTAAGTCGGCCAAGTATCGGTAAGCCGTGTGAACACTCTATGGCTGAAATATGACAATTGGATGAAAGGCCAGTATCGAGTTTTACAAGATGTTGTGGCGAGGGGATTTATCCCCGTTGGGGTGCGAAGCGGCCCTCAAGCCAGCGCCTCGGTGCTTCAGGCTGATTGCATCCAGCCATGGGGGCTGCTACGCAGCCCAACGGGGATAAATCCCCTCGCCACAGAAGCCTGTTCAGAGCCATCTAGCGCCCTTTCTTCCAAAGGTAGCCGCCTACCACGATCCCGATCCCACAGATGGCCGCCACGTAATACGCCGGCCCCATCGGGCTCTCTTTCAACAGCAGGGTCACGATCATCGGCGTCAATCCGCCGAAGATTGCATAGGCCAGGTTGTAGGAGAACGACAAGCCGCTGAAACGCACCACGGCCGGGAAAGCATTGACCATGACATAAGGCACCGCGCCGATGGTACCCACCAGCAAGCCACTCAAGGCATACAGCGGGAACAGCCATTCGGGGTGATCGAACAGGCAGTGGTAGAAGGTCCAGAATGTGATCAACAGCAAACCGCTACCGAAGACAAATACCCGACCGGCACCAAAACGATCGGCCAGCACACCCGCACCGATGCAACCGAAACTCAGGCACACGATCGCCAGGCTATTGGCCTGCAACGCGGTGGTCGGACTGAAGTGGTACACCGTCTGCAGCACGGTCGGTGTCATCAGGATCACCACAATGACGCCGGCCGACAATAGCCAGGTCAACAGCATGGAAATGGCGATGGCGCCGCGGTGATCACGCAGCACGGCCCGCAGCGGCACTTCCTCGGCCAGGGCCTTGCGCAGTTGCAGCTCGGCGAACACCGGGGTTTCGTGCAACCAGCGGCGCAGATACACCGAAAACAGCCCGAATACGCCACCCAGCAAGAACGGGATCCGCCAGGCGTAATCGGCCACTTCCACCGGTGTATAAAGGCTGTTGATCGCCGTGGCGACCAGCGAACCCAACAAAATCCCCGCCGTCAGGCCGCAGGTCAGCGTGCCGCAGGCATAGCCGATGTGGCGCACCGGAACGTGTTCGGAAACGAAGACCCAGGCGCCTGGCACTTCCCCGCCGATGGCCGCGCCCTGGATCACCCGCATCAGCAACAGCAGGATGGGCGCCCACATGCCGATCTGTGCATAAGTGGGCAGCAGGCCCATGATCAGGGTCGGCACGGCCATCATGAAAATGCTCAGGGTGAACATCTTCTTGCGCCCCAGCAGATCGCCAAAGTGGGCCATGACGATCCCGCCTAGCGGCCGGGCCAGGTAACCGGCGGCAAAAATGCCGAACGTCTGCATCAAGCGCAGCCACTCAGGCATTTCGGCAGGGAAGAACAATTTGCCGACCACGGTGGCAAAGAACACGAAAATGATGAAATCGTAGAACTCCAGCGCACCACCCAAGGCAGAAAGCGACAGGGTCTTGTAATCGTTGCGGGTCAATGGACGCGCGGGTTGTGCGGGCGTCGCCGTGCTCGAAGGCGCAGTGGTCATGGCAAGGGCTTCTCTTATAGTCGGTTCTGCAACCCTGGCAATACGGGTTGGGGGGCCTGGGCAGGTCCGGCACGATAGCAAATTGTTCGAAAAAGCACATAGAGGTGCGTATTTGATAGTCAAAATCAGAACCGAGTGGTCGTCTCGACGTCTATCGCCCGATATACTCGCAACCTTGCAGTACTCTGTAAGGGGTTGCTGTGCGAAAACGTCGTTGGTGGCGTAGTACCAGAACCAGCCGGTTTCGCAGAGTTTCCCTTTGGCACGCCTTTACGAAAAACGTGACGAACGCAGTATGTTCGGGCTGAATCGTTTTTTACAAAGACGGCTATTCACCTGAAGTACAAGACAGCGTTACGGGTCAGAGGCACCCCCTGCATGATAGAGCTCGAACAAGAAGATCCAATCCCGCAAGGCGACCTGGCCCTGCAAATCACCGCGCTCCCTCGCGAGACCAACGGCTTCGGCGATATTTTCGGCGGCTGGCTGGTGTCCCAGATGGACCTGGCCGGCACCGCCATGGCCAGCAAAGTGGCCGGCGGACGCGTGGCCACCGTGGCGATCGATCGCATGGCGTTCCTCGTGCCGGTGGCAGTGGGCGCGCAGCTTTCCTTTTATACCCAGGCGCTGGAAATCGGCCGCAGCTCGATCCAGATGATGGTCGAGGTCTGGAGCGACGATCCGTTGTCCAGTGAATGGCGCAAGGTGACCGAGGCGGTGTTTGTCTTCGTCGCCATCGACGGTAGTGGTCGGACCCGTTCGGTTCCACCGCGCGCCCGTTAAACACGGCGGCCGTTTTGCGGTCCATTGCAGTTCCTGTTCCCCGAGCGAGATTTGCAACATGCCTACGCCCAACGTCGAAGCCGTCAAACTGGATGAACTGAACGCCTGGCGCATCCGCCACGGTCAGGCCGAGTTGCTGGTGGCCCAACAAGGCGCGCATATCCTCAGCTATCAAGTGGACGGCCAGCCGCCGCTGATCTGGCTCAACGACGAGGCCACGTTCAAGGCCGGCAAGAGCATTCGCGCGGGCGTGCCGGTGTGCTGGCCGTGGTTCGGCAACCTGACGCGCAACCCCGACAGCGTACAGGCCATGCGCGTGACCAACGACCCGGCCACGGCCCACGGCCTGGTACGGGCGATGGATTGGGAATTGAAGGGCATCGAAGCCGAAGGCGAAAGCCTCAAGGTGGAATTCGTGCTGCCCTACCCCGAAAACGGCCTCTCGGGCTGGCCTCACCAGGTGGACCTGACGCTGACCATCGTGATGGACGAGCAACTGCACATCCGCCTCACCAGTCATAACCGTGGCAGCGAAACCGTCAGCCTCAGCCAGGCGCTGCACAGCTACTTCGCCGTGAGCGACGTGCGCAACGTGCAGGTCGAAGGGGTCGATGGCCTGAGCTACATCGAGACCCTGGACGACTGGAAAACCGTCACCCAGGCCGGCAACCTGCACTTTGCTGGCGAGACCGACCGCATCTATCTCGATACCCCACCAAAGCTGAGCATCATCGACCCGCAGTGGGAACGCCGGATCGAGCTGGCCAGCAGCGGTTCGCGCTCGGCGGTGATCTGGAACCCCTGGACCGAACGCGCCAAGGCCTTCAGCGACATGGCCGACGACGGCTGGCAGCACATGCTATGCATCGAGACGGCGAATGTGATGGACGATGTGGTGACGCTGTTGCCCGACGCCAGCCATACCCTTGGCGTGAGCATCTGCGGCAAGCCGCTCTAAACCACACCACAAAAACCAATGTGGGAGCTTGCTCGCTCCCACATTGGATCTTGGGTCGCGCCAACCAGCCGGTTACAAATCCGCCTCCTGCACCACCCTCACCTTCTCCGCATCCAGCGCATACGCCGCGCTGGCCAGGTCGTTGTCGACCTTTTCGATCTTCAGCGTGCCGGTCACCCACAACGGCGTATAGATGTCATCCAGCTTCAGGCCCTTGGGGTAGCGCACCAGCACCAGTTGATTCGGCGGTGGTGGCGGGACGTGAATGCAAGCGCCGGGGTAAGGCACCAGGAAAAACAGCGTGCTACGGCCCTTGGCGTCGGTTTCCAATGGCACGGGGTAACCGCCGATACGAATGTGCTTGTCGTTCATCGACGCCACGGTCTTGGTCGAATACATCACCGCCGGCAAGCCTTTACTTTGCTTCAGGCCACCTTTTTCGGTGAAGGTGCCGCTGGCTTCGGGGGAGTCGTGGTCGATCTCGGGCATGGCCTCGAGGGCTTTCTGGTCCGACTTGGGCATCAGTTCGAGCCAGTCGGTTTCCGGCAGCTCGGCAGCATGGGCCAGGCCACTGCCCAGTAGAAGAAGGGTCAACACTAGACGGCGCATGAAAGGGCTCGGCAATGAGTGGAAAGTGAAACGCCGAGCATTCTAGCCCCCTCTGCGCGCCAGGCAGAGAGGGCTTTATCGCATTTGAATCAGTTTCTTTTGATCAGGCCGTAGATCACCAGCAGCACCACCGCGCCCACCAGGGCACCGATGAAGCCAGCGCCTTGGCCAGCCTGGTAGATGCCCAAGGCCTGGCCGCCGTAAGTGGCTGCCAACGAACCGCCAATACCGAGCAGAATGGTCATGATCCAGCCCATGCTGTCATCGCCCGGTTTCAGGAACCGCGCCAGCAGGCCAACGATCAAGCCGATAAAGATGGTTCCGATGATTCCCATGGCATTGCCCTCTGATTGGATAGCTATGCCAAAGCCCGATCAGGCTTTGGCACTTAGCCATGAGAGAGGTTAGCCGACGAATGGTTCCACCGATGGTGCGGATTATTGCTCGGCGATCAGCGTCTCGACCTTGATGATCTGCTGGGCCAGCGTCGCCCGGTCCGCGCAGCGCAGGTTGGCGTGACCGACCTTGCGCCCGGCCTTGAATGCCTTGCCATAGTGATGCAAATGGCAGTCAGCGATCGACAGGACTTTCTCGCTGTCCGGCACTTTGCCGATGAAGTTGAGCATCGCGCTCTCACCGACCTTGGCGGTCGACCCCAGTGGCAGCCCGGCCACCGCCCGTAGGTGGTTTTCGAACTGACTGCACTCGGCGCCTTCGGTGGTCCAGTGCCCGGAGTTGTGTACCCGAGGGGCGATTTCGTTGGCCTTGAGGCCGCCATCCACTTCAAAGAACTCGAATGCCATCACGCCGACATAATCGAGCTGCTTGAGCACCCGACTGGAATAGTCCTCGGCCAGGGCCTGCAACGGATGGTCGGTGCTGGCGACGGACAGCTTGAGGATGCCGTCCTTGTGAGTGTTGTGCACCAGCGGATAGAAACGGATCTCACCGTCACGGGCACGCACGGCGATCAGCGAGACTTCCCCGGTGAACGGCACGAAGCCTTCCAGCAGGCAGGCCACGCTGCCGAGTTCGGCGAACGTACCGACCACGTCTTCAGGCTTGCGCAGGACTTTCTGACCCTTGCCGTCGTAACCCAGGGTACGGGTCTTGAGCACGGCGGGCAGGCCGATGGCAGCGACGGCGGCGTCCAGGTCGGCCTGGGACTGAATGTCGGCAAAAGCCGGCGTGGGGATGCCCAGGTCCTTGAACATGTTCTTTTCGAACCAGCGGTCACGGGCGATCCGCAAGGCTTCGGCGCTCGGGTAGACCGGGACGAACTGGGACAGGAAGGCCACGGTCTCGGCCGGGACACTTTCGAACTCGAAGGTCACCAGGTCGACTTCATCGGCCAGTTGGCGCAGGTGATCCTGGTCGCCGTAGTCGGCCCGCAGGTGCTCACCCAACGCGCTAGCACAGGCGTCCGGCGCCGGGTCCAGGAAAGCGAAGTTCATTCCCAGCGGCGTACCTGCCAGGGCCAACATGCGACCCAACTGGCCGCCACCGATTACACCGATCTTCATTCGTCAACAACCTCAGGCAATGCGTGGGTCTGGATTGTCCAGGACGCTGTCTGTCTGCTCAGCGCGGAATTTTTTCAGCACGGTATGAAATTGTGGATGCTTGGCGCCCAAAATGCTCGCCGACAGCAGGGCCGCGTTGATCGCACCAGCCTTGCCGATGGCCAGGGTCGCGACCGGGATGCCGGCTGGCATCTGCACGATCGACAGCAACGAATCGACGCCCGAAAGCATCGAAGACTGGACCGGCACGCCCAACACCGGCAGGTGGGTCTTGGCCGCACACATGCCTGGCAAATGGGCGGCGCCACCGGCACCGGCGATGATCACCTCGATGCCACGCGCCTCGGCCTCTTCGGCGTACTGGAACAGCAGGTCCGGGGTACGGTGGGCGGAGACCACTTTCACCTCGTAAGGGATGCCGAGCTTTTCCAGCATATCGGCGGTGTGGCTAAGGGTGGACCAATCGGACTTGGAGCCCATGATCACGCCAACCAGTGCACTCATCGTCGTGCCTCTTCTCTCTGGGCGCCCGCAGGCGCGTCAAAAAACAACAAGCCACGCAGGAAACCGGCGTGGCTTGTTGTACGAATTATGGCCGGGCGAACCGACCGAAGGCCGGGCAGTATACCGAAAATGGTGCGTTAAACGCACTTTCGCCGACCATCTGTCATTTGCGGTGAAGGGGCGGTTTTATTGACTCTCAGGTCAGCAGAGCAACGACGCAAATCCCCTGTGGGAGCGAGCAAGCCCACAGTTTGTTTTGGGTGTTCTCAAGATTTGCATACGCCACAGATCCCTTGTGGCGAGGGAGCTTGCTCCCGCTGGCGTGCGAAGCAGGCCCCGGCGGTCCTTCAGGCCGACCGTATCAGCCGGTTCTGCGACTGCTGCGCAGCCGAGCGGGAGCAAGCTCCCTCGCCACAGGGTAGTTGTCTGGCTTGATTGCGCTGTTGGTTACGGTGGCAAGGGTGGGCCCAAGTGCTGTTGAGTTGAGGTAGCCTCAAGCCCGCACCACAGGGGATCCGCGTTGTCTTCAGGATCCGGCCACACCCTGCGCCACGCCACCTTCGAGCTTGCGCCACAACAACCGCACATTGGCCTTGCGCACCAGGGCGCAGCGGTACAGGCGGATCTCCAGCGGCACGTGCCATTGTGTCCCACCGCAGATCACCAGTTCGCCCCGGGCCAGTTCGGCGCGTACGCTCAGGTGCGGCACCCAGGCGATGCCCAGGCCTTCCAGGGCCATGCTTTTGAGGCTGTCGGCCATGGCCGTCTCGTAGATGGTGGTGAACCGCAACGCCCGCTGGCGCAACAACTGGTTGACCGAGCGCCCGAGGAAGGCCCCGGCGCTGTAGGCCAGCAGCGGCACGCTGGCCTCGCCTTCAAGGTCGAACAGCGGCTTGCCATCGGCACCGGCGGCGCACACCGGCAGCATCTCGGTCTGGCCCAGGTGCAGCGACGGGAAGATTTCCGGGTCCATTTGCATGGCCGAATCCGGATCGTAGAAGGCCAGCATCAGGTCGCAGCCCCCTTCACGCAAGGCATGGACGGCATCGCCGACGTTGGTCGCCACCAGCCGCGTGGCGATGTTCATCCCTTCGTTGCGCAGTTGGGCGATCCAACGCGGGAAGAAGCCCAGCGCCAGGGAGTGGGCGGCGGCCACTTGTATGACTTCGCCCTGCCCGCCCTCCAGGTGATGCAAATGGCGCAACACTTCACCCAGTTGCTCGACCACCGTACGCGCCGTCACCAGGAACAACTGCCCCGCCGCCGTCAGCTCGACGGGCGTGCGCGAACGGTTGACCAGGGTCAGCCCCAGCGCCGCCTCGAGGCTGCGGATTCGCCGGCTGAAGGCCGGTTGCGTCACGAAACGCCGCTCGGCCGCCTGGGAGAAACTGCGGGTGGCGGCCAGGGCACTGAAGTCCTCAAGCCATTTGCTTTCAAGATTCATCACGCCTCCCTTAAACGCACCAAAACAGGTCACACGTTCGTCGCACCGCCGACGTCACACCGACATTATGCCGAATATGCATAGGCCAGTGCTTAACAGCATTGGCCCTATTTTTTTCGAGAGCCTAGGATTCGCAGCGTTCCGGCTCAGACCGGGTCCTTATCGAGATGATTTCCATCATGTCCTCCGCTGCATCATTCCGCACAGAAAAAGACCTGCTTGGCGTACTCGAAGTACCAGCGCAAGCGTATTACGGCATCCAGACCCTGCGAGCGGTAAACAACTTCCGTCTCTCTGGCGTCCCGATCTCGCATTACCCTAAGCTGGTGGTCGGCCTGGCCATGGTCAAACAGGCCGCCGCTGACGCCAACCGCGAACTGGGCCAGCTCAGCGAAGCCAAGCACGCAGCCATCAGTGAAGCCTGTGCACGATTGATCCGCGGCGATTTCCACGAAGAATTCGTGGTGGACATGATCCAGGGCGGCGCCGGCACGTCGACCAACATGAATGCCAACGAAGTCATCGCCAACATCGCACTGGAGGCCATGGGCCACCAGAAAGGCGAGTACCAGTACCTGCACCCCAACAACGACGTGAACATGGCGCAGTCCACCAACGACGCCTACCCGACCGCGATCCGCCTGGGTCTGCTGCTGGGCCACGACGCGTTGCTGGCCAGCCTCGACAGCCTGATCCAGGCGTTCGCGGCCAAAGGTGAAGAATTCAGCCACGTCCTGAAAATGGGCCGCACCCAGCTGCAAGACGCCGTGCCGATGACCCTCGGCCAGGAATTCCGCGCCTTCGCCACCACCCTGAGCGAAGACCTGGCACGCCTGAAAACCCTGGCGCCTGAACTGCTCACCGAAGTGAACCTGGGCGGCACCGCCATCGGCACCGGCATCAACGCCGACCCGCGCTACCAGGCCCTGGCCGTGCAGCGCCTGGCAACCATCAGCGGCCAGCCGCTGGTTCCGGCTGCCGACCTGATCGAAGCAACTTCCGACATGGGCGCCTTCGTGCTGTTCTCCGGCATGCTCAAGCGCACCGCGGTCAAGCTGTCGAAGATCTGCAACGACCTGCGCCTGCTGTCCAGCGGCCCGCGCACCGGCATCAACGAAATCAACCTGCCGGCCCGCCAGCCAGGCAGCTCGATCATGCCCGGCAAGGTCAACCCGGTGATCCCGGAAGCGGTCAACCAGGTGGCATTCCAGATCATCGGCAACGACCTGGCCCTGACCATCGCGGCCGAAGGCGGCCAACTGCAACTGAACGTGATGGAGCCGCTGATCGCCTTCAAGATCTTCGACTCGATCCGCCTGCTGCAACGGGCCATGGACATGCTGCGCGAGCACTGCATCGTCGGCATCACCGCCAACGAAGCGCGCTGCCGTGAACTGGTCGAGCATTCGATCGGCCTGGTCACCGCCCTGAACCCGTACATCGGCTATGAAAACGCCACCCGCATCGCCCGTGTTGCCCTGGAAAGTGGCCGCGGCGTGCTGGAACTGGTGCGCGAAGAAGGCTTGCTCGACGACGCCATGCTCGACGACATCCTGCGCCCGGAAAACATGATTGCTCCGCGTCTGGTCCCGCTCAAAGCGTGATCGACACGACCACCGCTCACCAGGTCGAGGGACTAGACACCTCTCACCTTTTGAGGGCTTGGGGATCTTCCCCAAGCCCTTTTTTTAATTGATAGCAGCAAAGGATGACTGAACCTGTGGGAAGGAACCTACTCGCGATAAACGACGACGCGCTGCCCGTTGTAAACCGCGTCGCCAGCCAACGCGAGCAGGCTCGTTCCCACAAGAACCTGACCGAAAGGCCAGGTGTTTCAAAGGGTTCGTTTCGTCGGACGCACCACAACTGTGCAGACGGGCACCGCACTGATAGGTATAGTGCCGCCCCTCTTCGCATGAGCGGTCGTCTGCAGCGAGATCCTTAAACATGCGAAAACCGAACTAATAACAAACCCGCGAAAATGGACCGGGACGAAACATCGCCTCACCTGTTGTGCCGCGCGCCGACCGATGTAACGCGATATTTCCAAATGGCCAGCATTTGCTTAAACAAAAAACAGCGAGGAATACTCATGCTTGAAGTCATCAACGACTTCCTCTCAGGGAAAGTGCTGATCGTGCTCATTGTCGGGCTCGGAAGCTACTTCACGATCCGCTCGCGTTTCGTCCAGTTCCGTCATTTCTTTCATATGTTCACGGTGTTCCGTGACAGCCTGAAAAGCAGCACTGACCAGCTCAGTTCCTTCCAGGCCCTGATGCTCAGCCTGGCCGGTCGTGTCGGCGCGGGCAACATCGCCGGTGTCGGTATCGCCGTAACCCTCGGCGGTCCTGGTGCGGTGTTCTGGATGTGGGTGACCGCGCTGGTCGGCATGTCCAGCAGCTTCTTCGAATGCTCCCTCGGCCAGCTCTACAAGCGCTGCGACTCCGAAGGCCAGTTCCGCGGCGGCCCGTCCTACTACATCCAGCACGGCCTGCAGAAGCGCTGGTTGGGCATGATCATGGCGTTCCTGCTGCTGGTTACCTTCGGCTTCGCCTTCAACGGCCTGCAAGCCCATGCCGTCACCCATTCGCTGAACAACGCCTTCGGCTTCGACACCACCTACACCGGCCTGGGCCTGGCGGTGCTGCTGGGCCTGGTGTTCATTGGCGGGATCAAGCGTATCGCCAAGGTCGCCGACCTGCTGGTACCGGTCAAGACCCTGGCGTACATCGCCGTGACCATCTACGTGATCGTGCTGCAATTCGACCACGTACCGGCCATGCTGGCGACTATCGTCAAGAGCGCCTTCGGCCTGGACCAGGCCTTTGGCGGCCTGATCGGCAGTGCCATCGTCATGGGCGTCAAGCGTGGCGTGTTCGCCAACGAAGCCGGCCTGGGCAGTGCGCCTAACGTCGCTGCTGTCGCGTCGGTCGAACACCCGGTTGCCCAGGGTGTGGTACAGGCGTTCAGCGTGTTCCTGGACACCTTCGTGATCTGCACCTGCACCGCGCTGCTGATCCTGCTGTCGGGCTTCTACACCCCAGGTTTCGAAGGCGATGGCATTGCCCTGACCCAGAACTCCCTGGCGGCCGTCGTGGGTGACTGGGGCCGGATGTTCATCTCTGTAGCCCTGGCGCTGTTCGTCTTCACCTCGATCCTCTACAACTACTATCTGGGCGAGAACAACCTGCGCTTCATGCTGGGTGAAAACCGCAAGGCCCTGATCGCCTACCGCGCACTGGTCCTGGTCCTGATTTTCTGGGGCGCCATCGAAAACCTCAGCACCGTGTTCGCCTTCGCCGACATCACCATGACCCTGCTGGCGTTCGTGAACCTGATCGCGCTGTTCCTGCTGTTCAAGGTCGGCATGCGCATCCTGCGTGACTACGATGACCAGCGTTCGGCCGGCATCAAGACTCCTGTGTTCGATTCCAGCAAGTTCCCGGACCTGGATCTGGACCGCAAGGCTTGGCCTGCCAGCCCCTCGGCGCCGGTTGCCAAACCTGACGCCGCTGTTGCTGGCGCGACCGCAGCGCAACGCTGATCGGTAAAAGCTGTTTGTAAAAACCGGACGCATCCCCTGCGTCCGGCGTGACACAGCCTAAGGTCGGCGTCATGCTCGACCTTATGTTGTGGCAGCTAACCCACGCTGCCGTTTTCGTCCTCGGAGAACAACCCCATGAATGGCTCGACCTACCCTGCCGCCCAGCACGTCATGGTGCTCTACACCGGCGGCACCATCGGCATGCAAGCCAGCGCCCACGGCCTGGCCCCGGCATCCGGTTTCGAAGCGCGGATGCGCGATTACCTGCACAGCCAACCTGAACTCGTCGTCCCGCAATGGCGCTTCCGGGAAATGTCGCCGCTGATCGATAGCGCCAACATGACACCGGCCTACTGGCAGCAACTGCGCGAAGCGGTGGTCGATGCCGTGGATGTGCAGGGCTGCGACAGCGTACTGATCCTGCATGGCACCGACACCCTGGCCTACAGCGCCGCGGCGATGAGTTTCCAACTGCTGGGCCTGCATGCGCGGGTCTGCTTCACCGGCTCCATGCTGCCTGCCGGCGTGACCGACAGTGACGCCTGGGAAAACCTCAGCGGTGCGCTGGTCGCTCTCGGCCAAGGCCTGGCGCCGGGTGTGCATCTGTACTTCCATGGTGAACTGCTGGCGCCAACCCGTTGCGCGAAAGTGCGCAGCTTTGGTCGTCACCCGTTCAAGCGCCTCGAACGCCAGGGCGGCGGCCTCAAAGCCTCCTCGCTGCCGGCGCAGCTGAATTACAACCAGCCCAAGCAACTGGCGAACATCGCGGCGCTACCGCTGTTTCCCGGCATCAGCGCCGAGATCCTGGACGGCCTGCTGGGCAGCGGCATCCAGGGCCTGGTGCTGGAATGCTACGGCAGCGGCACCGGGCCGAGCGACAACCCGGCCTTCCTCGCCAGCCTCGAGCGGGCGCGGGACAGCGGTGTGGTCATCGTGGCGGTGACCCAATGCCATGAAGGGGGCGTCGAGCTGGACGTTTACGAGGCTGGCAGTCGCTTGCGTGGCGTTGGCGTACTGTCCGGCGGCGGCATGACCCGTGAAGCCGCGTTCGGCAAGTTGCAGGCATTGATTGGCGCCGGTCTGCCCGTGGAAGAGGTGCGACGGTTGGTTGAGCTGGACCTGTGTGGCGAACTCGCCTGACCCAGGCTGCGCATTAACCTGTGGCGAGGGAGCTTGCTCCCGCTGGAGCGCGAATGCTCCCAATGATCAGCGGTCGCTGCGCGCCCGAGCGGGAGCAAGCTACCTCGCCACAACTGCAGTGTCATAGCACAAAGCGTCCGGCACATAACTTGCTCCGTTTCCAGCTTCCCCAGGCTGGAAACGGACATGCTTCATTCCCACCTCACCACCCTCAACGCCGTCTCACTGGTACTGAGCACCTTTAAAAGCGAAGGCTTGCCCAGTGATGCCTTGCTGGCCGGCAGCGGCATCAGCGCGGCGGACCTGAGCCGGGCCGATACGCGCATCACCACCAACCAGGAGATGCAGGTCTGCGCCAACGCCGTGGCCCTCAAGCGCGACATCGGCCTGGAGCTGGGCCTGCGCATGCACGTTTCGTCGTACGGCATGCTCGGCTATGCGCTGCTGACCAGTGCCACCTTAGGTGACGCCTTGCGCCTGGCACTGCGCTATCCGGCGCTATTGGGAACACTCTTCGAACTGAACCTGGACGATGACGGCCAGTACGTCTGGTTCAGCGCCAGCGATTATCGGGAGAATCCGGCCCTGGCGGTGTTCAATGCCGAGTTCTGCATGGTTTCGCTGAGGGTCATCTGTAACGACCTCCTTGGTCATGCACTGCCCTTGCGTGCGGCACGCTTCGAACATCCGGCGCCCGATTACCAGGCGCGCTACGCCGAGCTCTTCATGTGCCCGGTGCGCTTCGACAGCGTCGATAACGCGTTCGCCTTCGAGCGTCACTGGCTCGACCAACCCTTGCCCCTGGCCGACTCCGTCACCCATCACGCCATGGCCGAACGTTGCCGCCGGCAGAACACCGAATTCACCGGACGCCAGGCCTGGCTGGGACGGATCCGCCAGTTGCTCGACGCCCAACTGAACGCCGCCCCCGGGCTGGAAGGCCTGGCCGAACAAATGAACTGCTCGGCACGCACCTTGCGACGCCACCTCAAGGTCCTGGGCTGCAGCTACCAGGAACTGCTGGACGAACTGCGCTTCGAACGGGCCAAGCAGATGCTCTGCGAGGATCAATTGCCGATCTATCGAATCGCCGAACGACTGGGCTTCAGCGAAACCGCCAGCTTCCGCCACGCCTTCGTGCGCTGGAGCGGCGTGGCGCCCAGCCAGTTCAGGCCTTGAACCGTTGCTTTCCAATACTTGGGGGGACCGGGATATGGCTAGTACCTGTGGCGAGGGAGCTTGCTCCCGCTGGACGGCGAAGCCGTCCCAAAGATGGTCAGCGCAGTCCCACAGACAAACCGCATCAGCCGAATTACGACGGCTGTGCCGCCGAGCGGGAGCAAGCTCCCTCGCCACATAGGGTGTGCGCCTTGAGGCCCAGTCAGCCCCGCAAAAACGCCTGATGCAACGCATCCACCGTATCGAAGTGATACGCCGGGCCCTCGGCGCTAAGTTCTGCATGGCTGCCAAACCCATACCCCACCGCCGCTGCATCCAGGCCATTGCTGCGGGCGCCGATCAGGTCGTGTTTGCGGTCGCCGATCATCAGGGTGCTGGCCGGGTCGAGGCCTTCTTCGGCCAGCAGGTGGGCGATCAGCTCGATTTTGTCGGTGCGGGTGCCGTCCAGTTCACTGCCGTAGATCACCTTGAAGTGCCGGGCGAAGTCGAAGTGGCGGGCGATTTCCCGGGCGAAGACCCAGGGTTTGGAGGTGGCGATGTACAACTGGCGCCCTTGGTCGCCCAGGGTTTCCAGCAGTGGCATCACGCCGTCGAAGACGCGATTTTCGTATAGGCCAGTGACCTTGAAGCGCTCGCGATAGAAATTCACCGCCTCCCAGGCCTTCGCTTCGTCGAAGTCGTAAAACTGCATGAAGGCCTGCAACAGCGGTGGGCCGATGAAATGCTCGAGGCGGCTCAGGTCGGGCTCGTCGATGCCCAGCTTGCTCAAGGCGAACTGGATCGAACGGGTGATGCCTTCGCGGGGGTCGGTGAGGGTGCCGTCAAGGTCGAAGAGTACAGTCTGGTAATGCATGTCAGTTCCAGAGTAATGGACGGGCTCGAATGCTTTTGTGGCGAGGGGATTTATCCCCGCTGGGGTGAGAAGCAGCCCCGATCAGGCTGAAAACTATCCAACCTGACACACCTCAGAGGGCTGCTGCGCAGCCCAGCGGGGATAAATCCCCTCGCCACAGGGTCCCGGGCAGGTCGGTCAGGACTGTGGCTGGTCGTAGCCTTCAGCCAGATGCAGGTCCTTGAGCTTCACGTAGTTCGCCGCACTGTAGGTGAAGAACGCGCGCTCCTTGTCCGTCAGCGGCCTGGCCTGCTTCACTGGGCTGCCCACATATAAAAAGCCGCTTTCCAGACGTTTGCCCGGCGGCACCAGGCTGCCAGCACCGATGATCACATCATCTTCGACCACCGCGCCGTCCATGACGATGCTGCCCATGCCGATCAGGATCCGGCTGCCCACGGAGCAGCCATGGAGCATGACTTTGTGGGCGATGGTCACGTCGTCGCCGATCAGCAATGGGAAGCCCTCGGGATTGAACGGCCCGGCATGGGTGATGTGCAGCACGCAGCCGTCCTGGACACTGGTGCGGGCGCCGATGCGGATGCGGTGCATGTCGCCGCGAATGACCGTCAGCGGCCAGACGGAACTGTCTTCGCCGATTTCGACGTCGCCGATCACCACCGCGGTGCTGTCGACAAAAGCGCCACGGGCTAACTGCGGGCTGTGATTCTGGTACGTGCGAAGGGTCACGATAGGCTCTCTCTTTGTTACTGATAGGTGCTGCTAGCTGCGGTGAACGTCGATTGTAATTAAGATGGGCCCATGTTTCTTCCAGCCAAGGTGTCAACCGTGAGCGTGAACAACCCTCTTTTGCAATCCTATGACCTGCCGCCATTCTCGGCGATCCGTGCCGAGCACGTGCAACCGGCCATCGAGCAGATCCTGGCTGACAACCGTGCCGCCATCGCTGAAATTCTCAAGACCCAGGGCAGCCAGCCTACCTGGGCCGGCCTGGTATTGGCGATGGACGAACTCAATGATCGCCTGGGCGCCGCCTGGAGCCCGGTCAGTCATTTGAACGCCGTGCGCAACAGCCCGGAACTGCGCGAAGCCTACGAGGCCTGCCTGCCGGCACTGAGTGCCTACTCCACCGAGCTGGGCCAGAACCGCGAGCTGTTCCAGGCCTTCGAAGCCCTGGCGAGCAGCCCTGAAGCCGCCGGTTTCGACGTAGCGCAGAAAACCATCCTGGAACATTCCCTGCGTGACTTCCGCCTGTCGGGTATCGACCTGCCACCGGAGCAGCAGAAGCGTTACGCCGAGGTGCAGAGCAAACTGTCCGAGCTGGGCAGCCGCTTCTCCAATCAACTGCTGGACGCGACCCAGGCCTGGACCAAGCACGTCACTGACGAAGCCGCCCTCGCTGGCCTGACCGATTCGGCCAAGGCGCAAATGGCCGCCGCTGCCCAGGCCAAGGAGCTGGACGGCTGGCTGATCAACCTGGAATTCCCCAGCTACTACGCAGTGATGACCTACGCCGAAGACCGCGCCCTGCGCGAAGAAGTCTACGCCGCCTATTGCACCCGCGCCTCCGACCAGGGCCCGAACGCCGGCCAGAACGACAACGGCCCGGTGATGGAACAGATCCTCGACCTGCGCCAGGAACTGGCCCAATTGCTCGGTTTCGCCAACTTCGCCGAGTTGAGCCTGGCGACCAAGATGGCCGAGTCCAGCGACCAGGTCCTCAGTTTCCTGCGCGACCTGGCCAAGCGCAGCAAGCCGTTCGCGGCCCTGGACCTGGAACAGCTCAAGGCTTTTGCCGCCGAACAGGGCTGCCCCGACCTGCAAAGCTGGGACAGCGGCTTCTACGGTGAAAAACTGCGCCAGCAGCGTTACAGCGTGGCCCAGGAAGCCCTGCGCGCCTACTTCCCGATCGACAAGGTCCTGAGCGGTCTGTTCGCCATCGTCCAGCGTCTGTACGGCATCGAGATCGCCGAACTGAAAGGCTTCGACAGCTGGCACCCGGACGTGCGCCTGTTCGAAATCAAGGAGAACGGCCAGCACGTCGGCCGCTTCTTCTTCGACCTCTACGCCCGCGCCAACAAGCGTGGCGGTGCCTGGATGGATGGCGCCCGCGACCGTCGCCGTACGATCGATGGCGTCCTGCAAAGCCCGGTCGCCAACCTGGTGTGCAACTTCACCCCGGCCGACAGCGGCAAGCCGGCGCTGTTGACCCACGACGAAGTCACCACCCTGTTCCACGAGTTCGGCCATGGCCTGCACCACTTGCTGACCCGCGTCGAACATGCCGGCGTGTCCGGCATCAACGGCGTGGCCTGGGATGCGGTGGAGCTGCCGAGCCAGTTCATGGAAAACTGGTGCTGGGAACCCGAAGGCCTGGCGCTGATTTCCGGCCACTACGAAACCGGCGAACCGTTGCCCCAGGACCTGCTGGAGAAAATGCTCGCGGCGAAAAACTTCCAGTCCGGCCTGATGATGGTTCGCCAACTGGAGTTCTCGCTGTTCGACTTCGAGCTGCACGCCACTCACGGTGACGGCCGCAGCGTGGCGCAAGTGCTCGAAGGCGTGCGCGACGAGGTGTCGGTCATGCGTCCGCCGGCCTACAACCGTTTCCCCAACAGCTTCGCCCACATCTTCGCTGGCGGTTACGCGGCGGGCTATTACAGCTACAAGTGGGCGGAAGTGCTATCAGCCGACGCGTTCTCCAAGTTCGAAGAGGACGGCGTGCTCAACGCCGACACCGGTCGCGCCTTCCGCGAGGCGATCCTGGCCCGTGGCGGTTCCCAGGAGCCGATGGTGCTGTTCGTCGACTTCCGTGGCCGTGAACCGTCGATTGACGCACTCTTGCGCCACAGCGGCCTGACCGAGGACGCGGCAGCATGAGTGAGGGACCTGTGATTACCAAGCGACGCTTTATCGCCGGGGCGGTCTGCCCGGCCTGCAGCGAGCCGGACAAATTGATGATGTGGAACGAAGACGGCGTACCGCACCGTGAATGTGTGGCCTGCGGTTATTCCGACACACTCAACGAGCAAGGCCTGTCGGTGCCCAAGGAGTTGGGCACCCGCGTGAACACGTCGGCGCTTAAAGCGCCGGACGCCAAGGTCCAGGCGGTGCAGTTTTTCCCCAACCCCAAGTTGAAGAAAAAAACCGACTGACATCTGCGGCATCACCTTCCGGGCCGCCCGGCCCGGAAGCGGTACATATATACCGCAGGGCTAACGGCCTTCCTGCCCAGACTTGTTCATCAAGTCCACTGACAGGAAGGCTTCCATGCCCCACGCTGACAACCCGCTGTTGCAGGCCTACGACCTGCCCCCTTTCGACCGAATCAAAGCCAGGCATTTCTCACCGGTCCTTGACCGGATCCTGGCCGAGAGCCGTGCCCAGGTCGCCCATATCATCAAGACCCAGGCAGCGTTTCCCACCTGGGATGACCTGGTGCTGGCCATGGATGAAATCCACACGCGATTGGAAGGTTTCGACGCCTTGCTGGACCTGCTGGCCTCGGCCCGGAGCGGGGACGCGTGGGCGCAGGCTTCACTGGACTGCACGGAGCGGCTGCATGATTTCCAGCGCTGGCTGAGGCAGCATCCAGAACTGTTCCAACTTTATCAGCGCCTGGCAGACAGCCAGATCGCCCAGCATTTCGAACCGGCGCGCACACGCGTCTTGGAAAAAATCCTCCGACAATTTCGCCAGAACGGTCTGGCGCGCACGTCGCGACCCGACCTGGACGCCTTGAAGCGCCGCATCAAAGGGGCTCAACAACTGTTTCTGGAGAACCTGCACAAGGCCAATAACGCCTGGAGCAAAACCTTCGACGATGAAAGCGAGTTGAGCGGCCTGCCGTCGGCCTTCAAGCAGCAGATGGCCCGCCAGGCACGCGAGGCCGGGCACACCGGATGGCGGCTGGCCCTCAGCGATGAGTCATTTGGCATCGTCACGAGCTACGCCGACAATCGCCTTTTGCGCCAAGCACTGTACGTGGCCTACAGCACCCGCGCATCGGACCAGGGGCCCCACGCCGGCCAGTTCGATAACGGCAAGGTTCTCCAGCAATTGCTCGATGATCGACACCAGTACGCGACAGCACTCGGCTACGCGAATTTCGCCCAAATGGCGCTCGAGCCAGAACAAGCCGAATCGGCCGAGCAGGTCACGACATTCTTGCGCGGGCAACTCGCCCTGCACCAAAGCGCTTTTGCCAAAGACACCGAACAGCTCAAGGCCTTTGCCCGCCTGCAGGGTTTCAGCGAGCTGCAACCTTGGGACTATCCGTACCTGACGGAAAAGCTTCGCCAGCAGGCGGCGGGAACCTCCCGACATGCGCTCAGTGCCTGGTTTCCCTTGGCGTCGACATTTGCACAACTGCTGCTGATCGCAACGGAGCTGTTCGGGGTGGATTTCATCGAACGTCAGGACGTTGCCACCTGGCATCCGGAGGTGCGGCTTTTCGAAGTTCGCGAGTGGGATCAGCTCATCGGCTACCTGTATTTCGATCCGTTCGACGACGCGAACCGCAACGGCTACCCCAATACCACCACCCTGCGAAACCGCTCCATCACCGCCGAAGGCCGGCCTCGGCACCCTGTCGCAATCCTGCATGGCTGGCTGCCGCGCGGCTCGGGTGCCCAGCCAGCCGTGCTCGACCACCTGCAGTTGCGCATTCTGTTTCATGAGTTCGGCCATTGCCTGCATCATCTGCTGACCCGGGCCGAGTACCGCGAGATTTCGGGCATCAGCGATCTATCCCGCGATACGTCCGAGTTTGCCGGCATGCTGTTGGAACAATGGTGCTTCTCCAAGCCATGCCTGGTCCGCGTGTCGAAGCACTACCAAACCGGTGCGGCGATGCCGGAGAAGGTCGCCGATCAACTGCTGACCTTCGCCAATACTCAGGCCAGTTGGGAAACTGCCTTGCTGTTGCGCAATGCGTTATTCGATATGGAGCTGCATCGGACCCACGGCGACGGGCGTAGCGTCCAGCAGGTGTTCGACCAGGTCAACGCGCACACGGGGCATTTGCCCTCGTTCGCGAACGAACGCTGGCCCAATGGCCTGGACTATATGGTGACCGGTTATGCGGCGAGGATTTACGCCTATGCCTGGTCGAAGGAATGGGCCCTCAGCGTGTTCGAGCGGTTCAAGCGCGAAGGCCTGTTCAACCCGGCGACAGGCCGGGCGCTGCGCGAAACCGTGTTTGGTCCGGGCGACTCGCGGCCACTGTCCGAATCCATCGCCGCCTTTATCGGCCCATCGCCGATCAATGCTCCGGCTGCAAAACCTGAGGATCGAGGTGTCGCGCCGTCGTCGTTGAATTGACCCAGCTTTCCAGGGAGCACAGGGCAAACACGCTGGTGCTGCAGTCGCCGTTCGCCAATGCCGTGCGAAGTTTTTCCACATCGGCCTGCATCATGTAGCGAACGCCATCCTTGAAGTGATGGCTGTCACCGAAGCCGCCCTCCGTCATTTCGTTCAGGGCATCTTCCTTGCTCCAGCCCTGAACGACCACCCGGTACATGGCGGCCACCAGCCCGGTGCGATCCGAGCCGTGCTTGCAGTGCATCAGCACCGGCCCCTTGGCCTCGGCAGCCTGGACGGCGCGCAGGGCCCGGAGAATGTCACTGTCGTCGACATGGTTGGTGCGATAGGGCAACTGCACTTGCTCGATGCCGGGGGTGGACAGCCAGCGCTTATCCGACTCCGGCAGGAAGGTAATGACCGTGCCGATCCTGAGTTTGCCCAGCAGGGGCAAAGCCCCGCCGTCCGGCAAGGAACTGCGGTAGAGCGTAGGGGACATCTGGTAAAGATTGTAGTCCTTTTCCACTGGCCGGGCCCATTCAGCAGGCCTCGTCCCGGCGGCATCATCCGCCTGGACCGGGGATTCGGCGAGTCCGACGAGCAAGGCCAGGCAGAGCAGTGAACGGGTACATAACTTGAACATGCAGGAGCGACCAGGAGCGAAAAAGTACGAGACGGCCAGTTTCGGCTCGCTCCGGTTAAAACCCCGTAAGGAGGATGTCAAAGTGTTGTGAATTGCGCACCGGGTGCCCATCGGGCTGCTGAATGGCACTGGCCTAAATGGAAGGCAGCGAATACTGTATGCGCATACAGCTATAGGAGTATCGCCATGTCAGCCTCTCTGCCGCCGCGCGGTCGCGGCACCGCTGCCAACCCGCACAATCGCTTTGCCCCGAGCCGCTCGGTGACCGAGGACGACGGCTGGTATCAGGAAGTCCCGCCGACCCAGGGCACCGAAGTGCGCATCGAAATGGCCAAGACCATCATTACCCGCAATACCTCGTCCGATATCCCCTTCGACCGCTCGATCAACCCGTACCGAGGCTGCGAACACGGCTGCATCTACTGCTATGCGCGGCCCAGCCATGCCTATTGGGACATGTCGCCGGGGCTGGATTTCGAAACGAAGCTGATCGCCAAGAGCAATGCCGCCGATGTGCTTGAAGAGCAATTGTCCCGGCGCGGCTATCAATGCGCACCGATCGCGCTGGGATCCAACACCGATCCCTATCAGCCTATCGAGCGTGAACAACGGATCACCCGCCGGATTCTCGAGGTGCTGCTGCGCTATCGGCATCCGGTGACCATCGTCACCAAGGGTTCGCTGATCCTGCGCGACCTGGACCTGCTGACCGAGCTGGCGCAACAACGCCTGGTGCACGTGATGATCAGCCTCACCACCCTGGACGATGAGCTCAAGCGTATTCTCGAACCCCGCGCGGCAGCGCCCAAGGCGCGGCTGCGTGCGATCAAGGTCATGCGCGAGGCGGGCATTGCCGTGGGGGTGCTGTGTGCACCGATGATCCCGATGATCAATGACAGCGAGATCGAGAGCCTGCTGACCGAAGCCCACGCCGCCGGCGCGCAGAATGCCGCCTACGTCATGCTGCGCCTGCCGCTGGAAGTCGCGCCGCTGTTCGAGGATTGGTTGCAGGCGCACTACCCGCAGCGCGCCGCCCATGTGTTGAGCCTGGTCCGCCAGAGCCGCGGCGGCGAGTTGTATGACAGCCGCTTCGGTGCGCGGATGCGCGGTGAAGGCCCGTTCGCCGACCTGCTGGCCCAGCGTTTCGTCAAGGCACTCAAGCGCTTGGGGCTGGAGCGCCGTGACGGATACAATCTGGATTGCGATGCCTTCTGTCCGCCGGGCCGACAGATGTCTTTGATTTGATTAAAGTTGACCTTGGAACGGCTGCTGGACATGAACTGCGCCAGTGTTTCGCCACCCCTGTAATCGTTGTCCTAGAGCCTTCGATTTCAGTTTGAGTTAAGTTTCGGCCGCTACCTTGTTCTTCGAGTGACTGACGGGTCGAACATGTCGACCTGGATGTTTTAGCCACTGGTTCCGTCAAAGAGGATGAATCATGAGTGACAAGGATAAACAGCCGTTGGCTGCGTCGGCTTCAGCCCAACCCGAGGCGGAAACCGCCGATGCAGCGCTGCAGCATATTGTTGACGGCTTTTTGCATTTCCATCACGAGATCTTTCCGCAACAGGAAGAGCTCTTCAAGAAACTCGCCACCGCCCAGAAACCCCGGGCAATGTTCATCACCTGCGCCGACTCGCGCATCGTGCCCGAGTTGATCACCCATAGCTCCCCCGGCGACCTGTTCGTGACCCGTAACGTCGGCAACGTCGTTCCACCTTATGGGCAAATGAACGGCGGCGTCTCCACCGCCATCGAATACGCCGTACTGGCCCTCGGCGTGCAGCACATCATTGTCTGCGGCCATTCCGATTGCGGCGCCATGCGTGCCGTGCTCAACCCGGACACCCTGGAAAAAATGCCCACGGTCAAGGCCTGGCTGCGCCACGCCGAAGTGGCCAAGACCATGGTCCACGACAACTGTCCGTGTGGCGACGAAAAACAGACCATGCCGATCCTCACCGAAGAGAACGTGATCGCACAGTTGCAGCATTTGCGAACGCATCCCTCGGTCGCATCGCGCATGGCCAATGGTCAGCTGTTCATCCATGGCTGGGTGTACAACATCGAGACCAGCGAGATCAAAGCCTATGACGCGGACCAGGGACGTTTCCTGCCGCTCGATGGCAGCCATCCGATACCGGTGGCGACGCCCAAAGCGCGCTTCTAACCACTCCTAAACTTGTGTGGTTCAAGCCTTGCCGCCATTTGCGCGGTAGGGCCTTGCCATGCCTGAAGAAAACTTCGGGAGAGTCGCCATGCGTGCTCAATTAAAAGCTGTTCTGCCACGGGAGCTATTGGCTTCGGTGGTGGTGTTTCTGGTGGCGCTGCCCTTGTGCATGGGCATTGCCATCGCGTCCGGCCTGCCACCGGCCAAAGGCCTGATCACCGGCATCATCGGTGGCCTGGTGGTGGGTTTCCTGGCAGGTTCCAAGCTGCAAGTCAGTGGCCCGGCCGCCGGGTTGGCGGTGTTGGTCTTCGAATTGGTGCGCCAGCATGGCGTGGCAATGCTCGGGCCGATCCTGTTGCTGGCCGGTCTGTTGCAATTGTTGGCCGGGCGCTTTCGCCTCGGCTGCTGGTTCCGGGTCACCGCGCCTGCGGTGGTGTACGGGATGCTGGCGGGTATCGGCGTGCTGATCGTATTGTCCCAGGTCCATGTGATGCTCGACGCCGCGCCCAAGCCGTCAGGGCTGGATAACCTCGCGGCGTTCCCGGCGGCGGTGGCCCAGGCCTTGCCGTCCTTCGGCTGGCAGGCCGGCTTGCTTGGTTTGTCGACGATTGCGGTGATGTGGTTGTGGGAGAAGTTTCGCCCTCACAGCCTGCGCTTCATTCCCGGCGCCTTGCTTGGGGTGGGCCTGGCGACCATCGCCAGCCTGCTGCTAGCCTTGCAGGTCAAACGGGTGGAAGTCCCGGAGAACCTCGCCGAAGCCATTGATTGGCTGCGCCCGGCGGACCTGCTGAACCTGGCCGACCCGACGCTGCTGATAGCCGCCTTCGCTGTCGCCTTCATTGCCAGCGCCGAAACCCTGCTGTCGGCAGCCGCCGTGGACCGTATGCACAGCGGTGACCGTGCGGACTTCGACCGCGAACTGTCGGCCCAAGGTATCGGCAACATGCTCTGCGGCCTGCTCGGCGCCCTGCCGATGACCGGGGTTATCGTGCGCAGCTCGGCCAACGTCCAAGCTGGGGCCACCACGAGGATGTCGACGATTTTCCACGGCCTGTGGTTGCTGCTGTTCGTGTTGTTGCTATCCAGCGTGCTGCAAAGCATTCCGGTGGCGAGCCTGGCGGGCGTGCTGGTGTACACCGGTTTCAAACTGGTGGACCTCAAGGCGTTTCGCGGCCTGGGCCGTTATGGCCGGATGCCGATGTTCGTTTACGCCGCGACGGCGTTGGCGATCATCTTCACCGACCTGCTGACCGGTGTGCTGATCGGCTTCGGCCTGACCCTGGCGAAACTGGCCTGGAAAGCCTCACGGCTGAAAATCAGCCTGATCGACCTGCCCCAGGAAGGCGAAATGGAACTGCGACTGGTCGGAGCGGCGACCTTCCTCAAGGTGCCGGCGCTGACCCAGGTGCTGGGCAGCATACCGACAGGCGCGACCGTGCATGTGCCGCTCAATAACCTGAGCTACATCGATCACTCGTGCCTGGAGCTACTGGAAGAATGGGGCCGGGCGAATGCCAGCAAGGGTTCGAAGCTGCTGATCGAATCCCGCGGGCTCAAGCGCAGGTTGGAGGGGCGGTTGCGCACGACCGTGGGGGTTGGCGCGGCTTCTGCCTGACGCTCCCACAGGCAACCGCTCACTCAAGGTTTGCTTGATTCATTGTGGCGAGGGAGCTTGCTCCCGCTGGACTGCGCAGCAGGCCCATTTTCGTGAGTGCTTCGCACTCAAGCGGGAGCAAGCTCCCTCGCCACGGGGGCCGCTATTTTCTTGAGTGGCCCATCAAGCCGCCGGCTGATCCAGCTCCAGCCCAACACCCAGACGACGGGACATGCACGGCCAGCGCTTCCAGGCCGCGCCGGTTTGCGGGCTGCTGAGCTTCTCGCGGTAGGTTTCTACCGACTCCAATGCAAACGTCTCGTCGTTGAGCATCTCATCGAACGTGTGATGGACCACTTCATCGAGTTGGTTGGCAAATGCCTCACCGATCAACTGGTGAGCGATCAGATTGGCGACCGTCATGTCCAAGGGGATCAATGGCTGGCCGAAATGCTTGATGTACAGGTCGTTGACCTCTTCGACGAACCGATGTGCCAGGTAGGCTTCGTCCAGAAGGCTGTCGAGCCCGACATGCCCGGCCATGATGGTCGGCGGCTGGAGGAAGTACTGTTCGGCAATCTTCAATACCGGTTTGATCTGCGACTCGATACCCGCCTCCCTGGCGACGTCATTGGCTGCATCCAGCAGGTCGGGTACTTCCTCAATGTAAGCGGCGACAAAACGCGCCAGGACGTCGTTGGCGTCCGCGTCCGGCAATTGAATGGCTCGGTGCAGGTTCGGCAGTTGGGCCGTCAACTGACGAGTCAACTGGCCGGTTTCGGCCTCGTGTTGTTGGGCTTTTTGGATCTGCTCGCGCAATGCGGCGGTGTTCATGACAACTCCAGGAAACAAAGGCAATGAAATAGGGAAGACATAACTTAGCTGGCGCAAAAACACTCCTAAGACCTATTTTTCATAACTGTCGCTTCCTTGCTACGTCGCAGTTATATCGATTTGCCATCACTCAGGTCGCATCCTTCTCCATTCGTGGGCTCTAGCGCAAGCCCCGGCTGTTTCAAACGATTTACGCCATCGCGTTGCGAGGTTGCAGGTGCTGTCTATACTCGGTTTGGAATGGAGTTAGCTGATGACACCCGATTGCATGTGCAGCAAGGCGCGGCGAGTCAATTAAGCAGTCTGAATAGCCGATCCCTTGCCGCAGGCTTTACGCCTACGGGATAACAAGAACGATAAGGGGAACCCGCAATGACGCGACATCCACACGTATGGATGGGCCTCCTGTTGTGGTCGATTTTCAGCCAGGCGCAAGCGGCCTGGACTGTGAATATGGCGCCTGGAGCGACACAGATCAGCAACGCAGTGTTCGACCTGCACATGACCATTTTCTGGATCTGTGTGGTCATCGGCATCATCGTCTTCGGCGCCATGTTCTGGTCGATGATGATGCACCGCCGCTCAACCGGCCA
The DNA here is from genome assembly GCF_900100135.1 of Pseudomonas sp. NFACC05-1. Classification (NCBI taxonomy): domain Bacteria; kingdom Pseudomonadati; phylum Pseudomonadota; class Gammaproteobacteria; order Pseudomonadales; family Pseudomonadaceae; genus Pseudomonas; species Pseudomonas sp. NFACC05-1. Next base: position 63,938 of record NZ_FMTR01000015.1, read on the forward strand.
AAATGCCGCGCATTTCCACGAAAACACCCGCGTCGAAATCCTCTGGACAATCGTACCCTTCGTGATCCTGGTGCTGATGGCGATTCCTGCCACCGCCACCCTGATCAAGATGTACGACTCCAGCGAGTCGGACATCGATATCCAGGTCACCGGCTATCAATGGAAATGGCACTACAAGTACCTGGGCCAGGACGTCGAGTTCTTCAGCAACCTGGCCACCCCCGCCGAACAGATCCATAACCAGAGCGCCAAGGGCGAGCACTACCTGTTGGAGGTCGACAAGCCGCTGGTGCTGCCGGTCGATGCCAAGGTGCGCTTTCTGGTGACCTCCGCCGACGTGATCCACTCCTGGTGGGTGCCGGCCTTCGCGGTCAAGCGCGATGCGATCCCCGGGTTCGTCAACGAAGCCTGGACCCGCGTCGACAAGCCCGGCCTGTACCGTGGCCAATGCGCCGAGCTGTGCGGCAAGGACCACGGCTTCATGCCGATCGTGGTGGAGGTCAAGAGCAAGCCCGACTATGAGAAATGGCTGGGTGAGCGCAAGGCCGAAGCCGCGCAGCTTAAAGAATTGACCAGTAAGGAATGGACGCGCGAAGAACTCGTTGAGCGCGGCGACAAGGTCTACCACACCACCTGCGTGGCCTGTCACCAGGCCGAAGGCCAGGGCCTGCCGCCAATGTTCCCAGCACTCAAGGGCTCGAAAATCGCCACCGGGCCGATCAAGGATCACCTGAACATTGTCTTCCACGGCAAACCCGGCACCTCCATGGCCGCGTTCGGCAAACAGTTGTCGGAAGTCGATATCGCCGCGGTCGTGACCTATGAACGCAACGCCTGGGGCAACAACAAGGGCGACATGGTGACGCCCAAAGAAGTGCTGGAACTCAAACAGGCAGAAAGCCAATGAGCCGGCCTGACGTGTGTTCCCGCAACCGGTCGGGGCTCATTGCCCCGCGCCGTCCAGCCCACTCGTTCGAAGGAGACAGGACATGAGTGCTGTGATCGATGACCACGGTCATGCCGGCGCCGACCACGCCCACGGCCCCGCCAAGGGCCTGATGCGCTGGGTGCTGACCACCAACCACAAGGATATCGGCACGCTGTACCTGTGGTTCGCCTTCTCGATGTTCCTGCTGGGCGGCTCGTTCGCCATGGTGATCCGCGCCGAGTTGTTCCAGCCCGGCCTGCAGATCGTGCAGCCGGAATTCTTCAACCAGATGACCACCATGCACGGCCTGGTGATGGTCTTCGGTGCGGTGATGCCGGCGTTCGTCGGCCTTGCCAACTGGATGATCCCGCTGATGATCGGCGCGCCGGACATGGCCCTGCCACGGATGAACAACTTCAGCTTCTGGCTGTTGCCGGCGGCGTTCCTGATGCTGGTGTCGACGCTGTTCACCCCGGGGGGCGGGCCGAACTTCGGCTGGACCTTCTATGCGCCGCTGTCCACTACCTATGCGCCGGAAAGCGTAACGTTCTTCATCTTTGCCATCCACCTGATGGGCATCAGCTCGATCATGGGCGCGATCAACGTGATCGCCACCATCCTCAACCTGCGTGCCCCCGGCATGACCCTGATGAAGATGCCGCTGTTCGTCTGGACCTGGCTGATCACCGCGTTCCTGCTGATCGCGGTGATGCCGGTGCTGGCCGGCTGCGTGACGATGATGCTGATGGACATCCACTTCGGCACCAGCTTCTTCAGTGCCGCCGGTGGCGGTGACCCGGTGCTGTTCCAGCATGTGTTCTGGTTCTTCGGCCACCCCGAGGTATACATCATGATCCTGCCGGCCTTCGGCGCCGTCAGCTCGATCATTCCGGCCTTCTCGCGCAAACCGTTGTTCGGCTACACCTCGATGGTCTATGCCACGGCCGCCATCGCGTTCCTGTCGTTCATCGTCTGGGCGCACCACATGTTCGTGGTCGGCATTCCGCTGGTGGGCGAGCTGTTCTTCATGTACGCGACCCTGCTGATCGCCGTGCCCACCGGGGTGAAGGTGTTCAATTGGGCCAGCACCATGTGGCAAGGCTCTCTGACCTTCGAGACGCCGATGCTGTTTGCCGTCGCGTTCGTGATCCTGTTCTCCATCGGTGGTTTCTCCGGGCTGATGCTGGCCATCGCCCCGGCAGACTTCCAGTACCAGGACACCTACTTCGTGGTCGCGCACTTCCACTACGTGCTGGTGCCCGGCGCCATCTTCGGGATTTTCGCCTCGGCCTACTATTGGCTACCGAAATGGACCGGCCATATGTACGACGAAACCCTCGGCAAGCTGCACTTCTGGCTGTCGTTCATCGGCATGAACCTGGCGTTCTTCCCGATGCACTTCGTCGGCCTGGCGGGCATGCCCCGGCGGATTCCTGACTACAACCTGCAGTTCGCCGACTTCAACATGGTCTCGTCCATCGGCGCCTTCATGTTCGGCACCACGCAGATCTTCTTCCTGTTCATCGTGATCAAGACCATCCGTGGCGGCGAGCCGGCACCGGCCAAGCCGTGGGATGGGGCCGAAGGGCTGGAGTGGAGCGTGCCGTCGCCGGCGCCGTATCACACCTTTACCACGCCGCCGGAAGTGAAATGAGATGACTCATGGAAGCCCTGTGGGAGCGAGCTTGCTCGCGATGGCGGTCTGCCTGGCACACCGCGTCGCCTGCATCGCGAGCAAGCTCGCTCCCACAGGAATACGGGTGAGGGTTGAGGATCATGGCTGATTCGATTTCGATGAAGAAACTGGTCACTCGTCTGTTGCTGGTGGTGGTGGCCATGTTCGTCTTCGGGTTTGCCCTGGTGCCGATCTACGACGTGATGTGCAAGGCGTTCGGCATCAACGGCAAGACCGCCGGGCAATACGAAGGCGAGCAGACCGTCGATGAGTCACGCCAGGTTCGCGTGCAGTTCCTGTCGACCAATTCGGTGGACATGCCCTGGAACTTCTACCCCAAGGGCGATCAGTTGGTGGTCCAGCCGGGGGCGGTGAACGAAATGGTGTTCGTCGCCCACAACCCCACCGACCGGCCGATGAGCGCCCAGGCGGTGCCGAGCATCGCGCCGAGCAACGCGGCGGCGTATTTCCACAAGACCGAGTGTTTTTGTTTTACCCAGCAAGTGCTGCAACCCGGCGAACGCATCGAAATGCCCATGCGCTTCATCGTCGACCGGGACATGCCCAAGGAAGTGAAGCACCTGACGCTGTCCTACACGCTGTTCGATATCACCGCTCGTCATCCACCGGTGGCTGTAAACACTGACCGATAGCGTGCCCGATAAGGAGAACAATAAATGGCAACTCACGAACACTATTACGTTCCGGCCCAGAGCAAATGGCCGATCATCGCCACGGTCGGGATGTTCGTCACGGTGTATGGCCTGGCCACCTGGTTCAACGACCTGAAGGCGGCCCGGCCGGACTCCCACGGGCCGCTGATCTTTTTCGTCGGTGGCCTGCTGCTGGCCTACATGCTGTTCGGCTGGTTCGGCGCGGTGATCAAGGAAAGCCGCGCCGGGCTCTACAGCGCGCAGCTCGACCGCTCGTTCCGCTGGGGCATGAGCTGGTTCATCTTTTCCGAAGTGATGTTCTTCATCGCGTTCTTCGGCGCCCTGTTCTATGTGCGCATGATCTCCGCGCCCGGCCTGGCGGGTGAAGGCACCAAGGGCCTGTCACACATGCTCTGGCCGAGCTTCGAGTTCGCCTGGCCGCTGCTCAACAACCCCGATCCGAAACTCTTCCCGGCGCCCAAGGACGTCATCAGCCCCTGGGGCTTGCCGCTGCTCAACACGGTGCTGCTGGTCAGCTCCAGCGTCACCGTCACCATCGCCCACCATGCCTTGAAAAAAGGCCATCGTGGCGCGCTGAAACTCTGGCTGGCGATCACCGTGCTGCTGGGTTGCGCCTTCCTGGGCTTCCAGGCCGAGGAATACATCCACGCTTATAAAGAGCTGGGCCTGACCCTGGGTTCCGGCGTCTACGGCGCGACCTTCTTCATGCTCACCGGTTTCCACGGCGCCCACGTCACCATCGGCACGATCATCCTGTTCGTCATGCTGATGCGCATCATGCGCGGGCACTTCGACAATGAGCACCAGTTCGGCTTCGAGGCGGCGAGCTGGTATTGGCACTTCGTCGATGTGGTGTGGATCGGCTTGTTCGTCTTCGTCTACGTGCTCTGAAACCAACGTTACCAGGGTGCGTGGGAGACCAACTGGCCGCTGAAAAAGCCCCAGGCGATCAAGCCGACGGTGGCGGCGGCCAGGCTGACCCGAATCGCCAGGGCGATGACCAGGCGATTGGAACTGCTGTCGTCCTTGACCAGAAAAAACAGACCACTGAACAGGCTGGCAATCGTGGCAATCAGCATCAGGACGATGGCTGCTTTTAGCATTAGGGACACTCCGGGGGGACGCGATGTACGTGAGTATAGCTATCCCGTTCGACGGCTTTCGGACGGCACCATGAAAGGCTTCCGGCCGGGCATCGTGCCGTCTTTGGTGGTGGCCGTGCTGGTGCCGGTGATGGTGTGCCTGGGGTTCTGGCAATTGAGCCGGGGCGAACAGAAGCGTGTGCTCATGGACACTTACGCCGAGCGCCGCGTGGCGCCGCCGATGGACAGCACCGAGCTGGCGCACACCACCGACCCGGCCTTTCGAGCGGTCATACTGCAGGGCCAGTTCGACGCCGAGCACAGCATCCTGCTGGATAACCGCCAACACGACGGCAAGGTCGGCGTGGAGTTGCTGCAACCGTTCCTCGACCACCGGACCGGGCTCTGGCTGCTGGTCAATCGCGGTTGGCTGCCCTGGCCGGACCGGCGTACCCCGCCGGTCTTCGACACGCCAGAACAATCCGTCAGCCTCCAGGCCTGGGTCTATGTCGCACCGGGCGCGACGTTCCAGCTTCACCCCGACCCGACGGGCGCCCCCTGGCCGCGCCTGGTCACCGCCATCGAGCCGGACAAGCTCTGGGCCGACCTGGGCCGCAACGGCTTCGCCTATGAAATGCGCCAACAAAACGGCCCCGGCGCCTACCGGACCGATTGGCCGGTGGTGGCCATGGGCCCGGAAAAACACCTCGGTTATGCCGTGCAGTGGTTCGCCATGGCGGCGGCGCTGTTCGGCCTTTTTCTTTATCTCGGATGGCACAACGCAGGGAGACACCATGGGAAGCACCATGAATCCAACCAACACGTCTGAGGCGCCCGCGGCACACAACCGTCGCAAGGGCCGCGTGCAATTGCTGCTGATCGTGCTCGGGGTGATCGGCCCGATGATCCTGGCCACCGGCATGTACAAGTTCCAGTTCTGGGTGCCCGACAGCCGCAGCTACCACGGCGAACTGATCGGCACCGGCCAGACCCGCGCCGAGATCGGGGTACAGGCCGATGAGCAACGCTGGCAGATTTTGGTCACGGCGCCACAGGAATGCTCGGTGGATTGCCGGCAACTGGTGTACCTGGCCCGACAAGTCCAGATCGGCCTGGGTCGCGAAGCCTCTCGCGCCAGCCATGCCCTGGCGGTGGCGCAACCGTTGGACGCCGAGTACGACGCCCAACTGCAGCGCGAGTACCCGCAATTGCAACGCTACCCACTGGACCTGCCGGCCTATCAGAAAGGCGCCCAGGGCTCCGGTGGCGCCCAACTGTGGATCATCGACCCCCACAGCAACCTGGTGCTGCGCTACGACGCCCGGGTCAAGGGCAAGGACCTGCTCAACGACCTGCGCCATTTGCTGAAACTGTCGAACATCGGATGAGGGCATCGACATGGCCAAACCTGGATTTCGCCTCGCGCTGTTTGCCACGCTGCTGGCATTGATCGTCGTCCTGCTGGGCGCCTACACCCGGCTGACCCACGCCGGCCTCGGTTGCCCCGACTGGCCCGGTTGCTACGGGTTCATCAGCGTGCCCAAGAGCGAAGCCCAACTGGCCCATGCCGAGTTGCACTTTCCCGACACCCCGGTGGAAGCCCACAAGGGTTGGAACGAGATGGTCCATCGCTACTTCGCCGGGGGCCTGGGCTTGATGATCGTAGCGTTGGCGGCACGGTCCTGGATGAACCGCCACCGTCCGGGCCAGCCATTGAAGTTGCCACTGTTCCTGCTGGCCGTGGTCTTTGCGCAAGCGGCGTTCGGCATGTGGACCGTGACCCTGAAACTCTGGCCACAAGTGGTCACCGGGCATTTGCTGGGCGGCTTCGCGACGTTGAGCCTGCTGTTTCTGCTGACCTTGAGATTGTCCGGCGTGCTGCCGGCGCTGACCGTGCCCAAACGCCTGCAACACTGGGCCACCGCCGGGCTGCTGCTGGTGATCGGCCAGATCGCCCTCGGCGGCTGGGTCAGCTCCAACTACGCCGCCGTGGCCTGCATCGATTTCCCCACCTGCCACGGCCAATGGCTGCCACCGGCCGATTTTGCCAACGGCTTTCACCTGACCCAGCACATCGGCCCGAACTACCTGGGCGGGCAACTGGACAGCGACGCCCGCACCGCCATCCACCTGACCCACCGCATCGGCGCCTTGCTGGTGACCGTGGTGCTGCTGGGGCTGGCCTGGCAATTGAAAACCGTCGGCATGACCCGACTGGCCGGCCTGGTGTTGATCGCACTGGCGGCGCAAATCACCCTGGGCATCAGCAACGTGCTGTTCCATCTGCCGCTGCCGGTGGCCGTGGCCCACAACGCCGGGGGCGCCGCGCTGCTGCTGACCCTGGTGCTGGTCAATTATCACGCCCGCACCAGCCTGGTCCGGGTCAAGCATCAAGTCCCGCTGCGCTGGCGGTTCAACCCGCATAAACACGGCGCCAGCCCCATAACTATAAAAGGAGAGATGCCATGGCAACCTTGACCGGTGAACGCCACAGCCAAGCGATCTGGCGCGATTACCTGGAGCTGACCAAGCCCAAAGTGGTGGTGCTGATGCTGATCACCTCGCTGGTGGGCATGTTCCTCGCCACCCGCGCCGGCGTGCCGTGGACGGTGCTGGTATTCGGCAACCTGGGCATCGCCCTGTGTGCCGGCGGCGCGGCGGCGGTCAACCATGTAGTGGACCGGCGCATCGACGCGGTGATGGCCCGCACCCATAAACGCCCCTTGGCCGAAGGGCGGATTTCCCCAGCCGCCGCCCTGACCTTCGCCCTGGCCCTGGCCGTGATCGGCCAGGCCTTGCTGCTGGCCTTCACCAACCCGCTGACCGCCTGGCTGACCCTCGCCTCACTGCTCGGTTATGCGGTGGTCTACACCGGCTTCCTCAAACGCGCAACGCCGCAGAACATCGTCATCGGCGGCCTCGCCGGCGCAGCGCCACCGCTGCTGGGTTGGGTGGCGGCCACCGGGCATGTCAGCGCCGAACCGCTGCTGCTGGTGCTGATCATCTTCGCCTGGACCCCACCGCACTTCTGGGCCCTGGCGATCCACCGCAAAGAGGAATACGCCAAGGCCGACATCCCCATGCTGCCAGTGACCCACGGCGAGCACTACACCAAGGTCCATATCCTGCTGTACACCCTGGTGCTGCTGGCGGTGAGCCTGATGCCGTTCGTGATCCAGATGAGCGGCATGCTCTACCTGATTTGCGCGCTGGTGCTCGGCGCCCGGTTCCTGCAATGGGCCGTGGTGTTGTACCGTGGCAGTCGGCCGCACGCGGCGATCAATACGTTCAAGTACTCTATTTATTACTTGTTCCTGCTGTTCATCGCCCTGCTTGTAGATCATTACTTACTGTTGAGCCTATGACTCGAACCCAGAAAACCGTCTTCATCCTCGTGGCCGTGATCGCACTGATCCTCGGCCTGACCATCAATAAGGTGCTGTCGGGCAAAGGCCAGGGCGACCCGACCGCGCTGATCGACGCTGGCATCATCCTGCTGCCCCAGAGCCGCAACCTGCCGGACGTGAAAATGACCGACCAGGACGGCCAGCCCGTGGCGATGGACGGGTTGAAAGACAAATGGAGCCTGCTGTTCTTCGGCTACACCTTCTGCCCGGACATCTGCCCCACCACCCTCGCCCAACTGCGCCAGATCAAAAGCGAGTTGCCGAAAGAGGCTGTGGATAAGTTGCAGATCGTACTGGTCAGCGTCGACCCGAACCGCGACACGCCCAAGCAACTGAAGCAGTACCTGGGGTACTTTGATCCGCAGTTCATTGGGCTGACGGCTTCGTCTGTCGAGGATCTGCAGAAACTGGCGAATGCGGTGAGTATTCCGTTTATTCCGGCGGATACCAGTAAGCCTAACTACACGGTTGATCACAGCGGCAACCTTGCGGTGATTGGGCCGGACGGTACTCAGCGTGGGTTTATTCGTGCGCCGTTGAATAATCAGAAGCTGGTGGCGCAGTTGCCGGAGATGCTGAAGCGCAAATAACGCCTCCAGAAGCATGCCGCTCAACTAAGCCGTGCCGATTCCTTGTGGCGAGGGAGCTTGCTCCCGCTCGGCTGCGCAGCAGTCGCAAAACCGGGCGACGCGGTTTGCCTGAAGAAATGCAGGGGGCCTGCTGCGCAGGCCAGCGGGAGCCAGCTCCCTCGCCACAGGGGTTTGTGTCGAACCAAATATCCAGCCAACGCCGCCCCCTGTGGGAGCGAGCTTGTTCTCGCGATGAAAACGACGCGGTTCCAGAACAGAAAACCCCACCCGAATCGCTAAAAAACCTCCCTCCTACAGCCCTCACCTACACCCCTCTATCAAGCTACGCATCCTTGCGCCTTTGCCTACAACTACGCCAGAATCCGCCCGCTTGTGCGCCTTGTCCCTGGGTTCTATTGTTTTCCTGCCACTGCCCATCAGTGGTCGGGTTTAGTAGCCCAGATGACATATCGGCAGCATGAGTCTCATCAGTCAGGCGTTCGCCTGCACTCGATGGTGGCTGTGCGCATGGCGCCCTCGGGCGCGCCGGTTTTAGGTATGTCACCGGTCTACTAACCTGCGCACAGCCGCCTCCCTACCGTTTAGTAGCGGGATGGTCGCGGCCCCATTGAGGAATGACATACCTATGTTCAAAGTAACTCCGAACCAACCAGAAACAGATTCCACCGCACAATCCGCAAAATCCAAAGCCAAGCAGCAAGACGAAACCACCAAACGCGTGCTCGATCACTACCTGCTGCCGAAATCTGAAAAATCTAAAGATGAACCAAAACCGGGCCAGCTATTCACCGTCGTGAAAGGCCTCGATAACGAATGCCTACTCGCCAACCTCAGCGAAACCCTGGCTTCGGCTGATGCGATGGTGAGTGATCTGGCGTTCGACCTGAAAGGCTCGCGGCGTCATTTGGCGCTGGGGATTCAGCAGTTGATTGAGCTGAGCTCGTTGTTGGCGAATCAGGTATTGGATAATGTGGAGCCGGGGCGGTAGGTAGGCTGTTCCCAACGGAAAAACCCGGCGTTCTGCGTCGGGTTTTGGTGCGTTCATCCATAGACGTGGACGAGTTCTCTCCAAACAAGAACTCTTCCAACAACAACCGCTCCTCACCTCCCACACAGCCCTTTTAGCGAAAGGCTGAAAACGGCCAGAAGGCATCCTTCGCACGTGTCTATGGAACTTGGGGCAGTTTATTTCTGATTTTGCAGTGGGTATGACAGACACCGATTTTTTTGGACACCTTTCGAGAAACAATGTGGCGATTCGACGGTTCAGAATCGGAGATGAGATTGCGTTGTTCCGCGTCTTTTACTCTGCCATTCACGATATTGCGTCAAGAGATTACACCCACGATCAAATCGAAGCCTGGGCTCCTGCTGATCTTGATTCGAAGCTCTGGGCGAATCATCTTCGAGATCTCCGTCCGTTCGTGGCTGAGATCGCCGGCGAAATAGTAGGCTACGCCGACATTCAACCGAACGGTTACATCGACCATTTTTTTGTGTCGGGTAATCATCCCCGGCGGGGGATAGGTTCTTTATTAATGAATCGTATTCATGAAGAAGCCAAGTTGCTTGGAATCAGCGAACTTACTTCTCATGTCAGCAAAACGGCTGAACCATTCTTTGTATTGCACGGTTTTTATGTCGTAGAGCGAGGATTTCCGATCCGTCGGGGCGTAACGCTTCAGAATGCGTTGATGCAGAAAAGCCTGAAATGCGGCATATGAATATTCGGTAGAGGGGCAAGTGGCCGCTTTATTTCTGATACACGTGGGATGCAATTTCGCAAACAGGACTTTGGGTGAGTCACATTCACTGGAAACTGGATGTCAGCATCACTGGAATACACACCCGCCGTCAGGCACAGGTTAGCGGATAGCCAGGCAGGATGCACCGACCACTGTCGCTCGGCGTAACTGCGACATGACGTTCCCCGCCGTAATCACCGCCGTAGGCAACATTGGGCAACTGCTCGCGGCCAGCGCCTCTGCGACCCAGGTATTGCAGGTATAAAACAGCGAATAGCTACCCTCGGCCTGGTAGAACCGGCTCTCTCCATACAGCCCAGGCCCGAGCACCACCAAGGTGCCCGTCGCTGAGTGGGTGAAGGTCCCGGCCACGAACGCGAGCAGTCGTTGGTAGCCGTCCTCCATCACCCGCACTTCGATGACCTCGCTTGCGGCGAAACGCCGCCTGGGGTCCCCGTCAATTTTGACCGCATGCAGCACGGTTGCCGTCGACCCGAACAAGGCTCGCAGGGCGAGGCTCGAGGTGGCCTGTGGGGCTCGGTAAAAATCCTCGTCCCCCCAACCGAACTCAACGAAGTCGCCGTCGCTGAACTCTTCGGCCAGTGCGGGAAGCACCTGAAGTAGATCGGGGCGCGCAATGACTAACCCGGTATGCAGGCCATGATTCACTACATAGAAGGACCGCCAATGGCCACCCTCGCCCCTCGGCGGGTCCGACGCGGCAGCGCAGCCGAACAGCGTGAGGACCAGGGTCAGCACTACAATGCGCATACACAAGGGCTTGGAGGCTCGCTAACGAAACGTAGGAAAACCCAGCGGGGTTGGCGCTGTATCTCGGCCAGAAGCAACTATGGCGCTTAGACATTCAAAGCAGCAGACAGATAAGGGGACGGATTTATTTTAAAATCACACAGTCTGCTCCCTTATCCACCAACCGGACGACAGTCAGAGGATGGCAGGCAGTAGAGCAACTCCCCCGTCATGTAATCAAACCAATAGACGGATCTATAGAAATCGACTGCTTCGATATAGTCGGACAATAATCTAAAACCCTCGGAAAATATCTCCGCGCCAGACACTTGCCAGATTATGTCGCCATCAATGGAGAGGCGAGTAATCTCCAGCTCACCGTGTGAGAGGAGAACTCGATGCTGATTTTCCCAGTAGATACCAAAGCAAGTCGCAGTATCGACCTTAGCGGTCCACAGAATCTGATCGGGATGCTCTAGCGACAAGCAGGCTACTCGGTCGCCGACTGCTATATAGAGCTTGTCATCGACCGCTGTCGCCGAATGCTCATGGATTGCGGTGCAGCCGCCTCCGGCACCTATCACTAGGATATTTTCACCATTCTGTTTCACCCCATGGACTGACGTAATCGACCCGTCCGTAAGGAGCAACTGGTGCACATAGGCGTGCGTGTTGTCCGTGGATTTAAACGAGTACGTCGGCTCGTCAATGATCGTGATGAGCCCATATGGGGTTTGGATGTCCATCGGATTGCTGTTTTCTGACCCGTTTGCGATCAGAGTATGCCTCAGGTTTCACCTCGGGACAGAACACCTGCTTCGAGCGCCGCCGTCCTGGTTGGGAGATTAGGGGGCATGAGGCATCGCACCGCTGGCCTAAGGACATCCCTGAATCCTGATTATCTCAAGTGTGTCGACTGCTTGGCGTTCGGGGCTGTGGACCTTTTATGAGCGCTTCGCACTCAAGCGGGAGCAAGCTCCCTCGCCACGGGGGTTCGAGCCGCTGTCGGGAGCCCGGGCCGCTTTTGTCCGTGGGTCTCATCACCCGCTGCGTGCCGGTTTATCCCGTCCGGCACGCGTGTCCATTTTCCTGGCCTTGGTTTGACCGCTTAACTCAAAGACTCCGCAACCGACGCAGTCCCCCGCCCAATCAACCGCCCCAGCCCCCCACTCTCATCAAACAACGCCCCTTTCGCCGCCGCCGCATCAGAATCCGCCAGCAACGCCGCCAACCCCGCCGGCAACCCGACACTGATCAACACCGCCTCAAACTCAGCCTGCGGCAGGTTCTGATAAACCACCGGCTTACCGGTTTTCTCACTGATCAACGCAGCCAGCTCAGTCAAGGTGTAGCTGCTATCCCCCGCCAGTTCATAGACTTTGCCTGCCTGCCCTTCAGTGGTCAGCACCACCGCTGCGGCTTGGGCGTAGTCGGCACGGGGGGCGGAGCTGATGCGGCCCTCGCCGGCGCTGCCGAGCAGGACGCCATGTTCCACGGCGCTCGGTACGTTCGCCAGGTAGTTTTCGGTGTACCAGCCGTTGCGCAGCAATACGTGGGGCACGCCCGACGCTTTCAAGGCGGTTTCGGTATCGCGATGTTCAGCGGCCAAGCCCAAGGTGGAGGTGTCGGCGTGCAGGACGCTGGTGTAGGCCAGGAGCGTGACACCTGCGGCCTTGGCGGCATCGATCACGGCGCGGTGTTGGGCGGCGCGGTTGCCCAGTTCATTGGAGGAGATCAACAGCAGTTTATCGACGCCTTTGAGCGCGGCAGTCAATGTGGCCGGTTGGTTGTAGTCGGCGGTGCGTACCACCACACCCTGTGCGGCCAGGTCCTGGACTTTGCCGGGGTCTCTGACCAGGGCGATGATTTGCTCGGCTGGCACGCGTTCAAGCAGGGATTGGATAACGAGACGGCCCAGTTGGCCGGAGGCTCCGGTGATGGCGATCATGACAAATACCTTGATGGGAAAAGGAGGTGAAGTCATCCTAGGGCCCTAAGTAACTTTTTGTAAGTACGTACATAAAGGTAAGTATCGTGGACATCACCACCGAAATCTCCGAGCCGTTTAGCGCCGCTGTTCGACGCGGCGATGTACTGAGCGCCGATTGCCCTTCTCGGGAGATCCTCAAGCACATGACCAGTCGCTGGGGCGTGCTGGTGCTGGTCATTTTGCTGGGCGGGATGCACCGCTTCAGCGAGCTGCGCCGCAAGATCGGCGGGGTCAGCGAGAAGATGCTTTCGCAGACGTTGCAGGAGCTTGAGGCGGATGGGTTGGTCAACCGCAAATCGCTGCCGGTGGTGCCGCCGCATGTGGAGTACCGCTTGACGCCGTTGGGTCGGGAGGCGGCTGAGCATCTTGAGGTGATGGTGAATTGGATTGAGGAGAAGATCCCGCAGATTATGGCGGTGCGGCGGGGTCGGTTGGGGGGTGAGGCGCAGGAGTAATTGGGGCTGCTCGGCGACAAGAGACAGGTCTATATTCAAGGGGGCTCCCCCTTCAAATAACATTCGCGTGGATGCTTGCTCCTGCTTCTCCACCTTCTGAAAGTCAAGCCAGGGCCTGACCACCGCATCTCCAAGCCACATATCCTTGCGCCTTTGCCTACAACCGCACCAGAATCCGCCGGCTTTTCAGCCTTGCCCTCGGGCTCTATCGTTTCCTTAACACTGGCCGAGCCGGCATCGATGACACTCAGGCATGCTAGCTCCCCTCGGGAAAGTCATAGGCCCGGCCGCATCAAACTTTCGGCAGCTAGCTTTGGTGGCTCATGTTCACCGGTACACACCGCCTATATACTCAAATCATGGAACGTATCCAATCAATCAATCTCGCGCGGATAGACTGGTGTTGTACCGATCACGGTATGACGCGGGACGAGCTCGCCCGTGAGATCGGTATAGCACCTGCCAGCTTTGAAAAAGTGATGGCCGGCGAGACAGGGCTGACCTTCAACCAGCTGCGTAAGCTGGCGGCCGTTTTCGGGCGAGGTACCTTGTTTTTCATGGAGCCAGGGCCGGTCAACGAGGCAAAGGTGCACTCGCCGCAGTTCCGCACCTTGAGCAATCAGAAACCGGAACTTTCGCACCGCCTGAAGCTGCTGGTTGAGCGAGTGGAGCGTCAGCGCGCAGTGTTCCTTGCACTGCGTGAGGAGCTTGAACCGACGGAGGTCGTGCGCTTCTCGCCGCCCGACCTCGCAGGCCTGAGCATCCCCGATGCGGCCAGCCGTGTGCGTGAATGGCTGGGGCTGGCGAACCGTAACAATTTCGACAGTTATCGTAAGGCCATCGAAGCGCGCGGCCTGTTGGTCTTCCGCAGCAATGGCTACAACGGTAAATGGCAGATTGCGAAGGAAAGCCCGATCCTCGGTTTTTCACTCTACGACCCTGAATGCCCGGTAATCGTCATCAAGAAGCAGGATGCAGATACCCGCCAAAGCTTCACGTTGATGCATGAGTTAGGGCACCTACTTATTCATCGGGCAAGCTCAATTGACGATGAAGAGGATTTGTATTCGGCGGACGATGAAGAGCAAGAGGCGAATGCCTTTGCCGGCCATCTGTTGGTCCCCGATCAGTTTCTATTAAGCATTCATGACAATGAGCGCCCTGTTGAGGCGGCCGAATTTGATGGCTGGCTGGAACCACAACGCAGGGCGTGGGGTGTGAGCGGCGAGATGATCCTACGGCGTCTGATGGATGCCGGACGTTTGCCAAGCGAAGCCTATGCCGCATACCGACGGTGGAACAAGCAACGAGTGATGCCTGAAAAAGAGGGTGGCAGCCGAGAGCACCGCAATCGCGAACCCCGGCACATTTTTGGCGATGGTTACGTGCGTACAGTGCTGGAAGCCATGAACGCTCGTCGTATCACTCTCGCCAAGGCAAGCAGCTATCTCGACAACCTTAAGATCTCGGACCTGCACAAGCTGGAACGCTTCTATGCAGGTGTTTGATGCCTCATCCATGCTCTACGCATGGGATAACTACCCTATCGCGCAGTTTCCGGGTCTTTGGGCATGGATGACGGATCGAGTGGCGCAAGGGGTGATTCGGATGTCCGAGGTTGCCGCCGAAGAAGTTGGACACAAAGCACCGGAGTGCGTGACCTGGCTGAAGGAGGCAGGTCTGCAAACGATGCCCGTGACAGAGGCGATCCTGTTGGAAGCCTTTCGTATCAAGGGATTGCTTGAGATCGAAGAAGACAAATACGGTGCTGGGGTTGATGAAAATGATCTATATATCATTGCAGCCGCGAAGCTACATGGCTGCGAGTTGGTCACGGATGAGGCGTTTCAGCCTTCTGCGAACAAGCACAAACGCAATTGGAGGATTCCTGCTGTTTGCAATATGGAAAGTGTGCAGACCCCCTGGATCAACTTCCTCGACTACATCAAGCGATCCCAAGCGGTTTTTGGGTGATGACTTCAAGTCATTTGAGTAAAAAATCGGGCAGATTTAGCGTTCTGTCTGTTGCCAGAGATGTCGACTGATACGGCCCCATCGCGAGCAAGCTCGCTCCCACAGGAGATGGTGCATGGGCGTTAATAGAGTGGCGCTTTTTGGGGGGCTTCGCATAAAAAACCCGGCGTCCTGCGCCGGGCTCTGGATCAGTAGACCCGTGTTAGTGTGATCATCATTTGGAACTGACCTGCGCCGCTTCAACGATCAGCTCTGCCACTTTATCCGGGTTGGACGTCATCACCACGTGGGACGCGCCCTGGACAGTGACGGTCTTCTTCGAACCTGCACGGTCGGCCATGAACTTCAGGGCAGCCTCGGGAATGTTCTTGTCCGCCGAGCCGTAGATGAACCAGGACGGCGTTTTTTTCCAGGCCGGTTCGCCAGACGCTTCCTTCAAGGCCGCCTCGCTGATGGGCCGTTGAGTGGCAGCCATCAATGCGGACTCGGTCGCCGGCACGTCGGCGGCAAACTGTTGGCCGAACTTGTCCTGCTGGATGTAAAGGTCCTTATTGCCGTCGTCCAACTGCACCGGCGCGGCCAGGGTCGGCCCAAGGGTGCCGCCAGGGTAGCGCCCGGACAGTTCGATGGCGGTTTCGCCTTTGTCCGGCGCGAACGCCGCCACGTAGACCAGCGCCTTGACACGGGGGTTGTCGTGCACCGCGTTGGTGATCACGGCTCCGCCGTAGGAGTGCCCCACCAGGATCACCGGGCCGGCGGTGTGCTCGACGATGTCAGCGACATAATCGGCGTCCTGCTTCACGCCGCGCAGCGGGTTAGCCGCTGCCACCACCGGGTAACCCTGGTTCAGCAACCGGGTGGCCACGCCATTCCAACTGGACGATTCGGCGAATGCGCCATGCACCAGCACGACGGTGGGCTTGGCGGCGTCGGGTTGCGCGGCGGCGCTATGGAGTGATGTCAGGGCCAGTGCAGCGGTGAGGGTGAGGGCCAAGAGCGATTTGATAGTGCGCATGATCATTCCTTTTCTTTTATGGGTATGCCGTGCCCATGTGCCGTCCTGGCCGACACATGAGCGGGTGCGATGGGCTTACTTGCTCAGGAAGTGGTTGAGGCGGTCCTTGTGGGTGTCGGTATGCCGTGCGGCGCGCCTGGATAGACGATCAAGAGGCGACCGCTGCCCGGCGCATCGACGCTTGCCTGGCTTGGCTGCGTTTGTTGGCCATGGCCAGCTTGCCGACCAGTCGGATCGCCACGGCGGCGCAGATGAGGCCGAAAGGCAGCACGTACCAGTCGCTCATCGGGATACGTTTGAAGTTGGAGAGGGCAAATACAGCGGCGATGACCCACATGCCGGTGACATGCAATGCCTTCCAAGCCTTGGGGCCCAGCAGTCGGGCGGGCCCTTTGAATGACGTGAGGGCCATCAGCAGGATGAAGGCGTAGGCGGTCCCGCCCGGGATGTTGTTGGCAACGGTGCGGGCCGGCCAGAACTCGATGTTGAGCTGCCCATAGGCGTAGATCAGCACGGCATGCACCAGGTGGGAGAAGGCAAAGGCGAGGCCGATGAAGCGTCTCTCGCGGACCAATGCCTTGGCGAACGGTGAAGGCACCAGCACGGCAAAGGCCGACGCGGTGAACGCGATCAGAAACAGGGCGAAGGAGGAGCGGGCGGTGGCGCGGATGGCGCTGCGCAGGCCCTCGACAAGGTCGGGTTGTACCGCGACAGCCGCGATGCTCATCGCCACCACCAGGACGGCGATCAGGCTGAACAGCTGCCAGCCCTGAGGGCGGTAGGGTTGGGTATTCATCGCAAGATCTCCTGTAATAAGGGCTCGCCATTCGGGGATCCGATGGCGAGTCGATGGGGAGAATTCTTGCAAGGGGATGTATACCGGCTATGTTCGAGAACCGGCGTTTATGCGTCGTTTTGAGTCTGCGAAGGCGCTGGATACAGTGGCTTACACATGCAGGCCATGAATCCGAACGGTAGCGGCTGCACTTGGCGTGCAACCAGCGCGAAAAATGGGGACAGCTTTATTTTCAGTCAGTAAATTCCTCCCCTTTTTCCATCCTTGCGCCTTGGCCTACAACTAAACCCGAATCCGCCGGCTTGTCCGCCTTGCCTTCGAATTATATCGTCTGCTTATCAACGGCCGAGCCGGTATCGATGACACTCGGATACTGAAAGTCTGCGGCCCTTACATCTGTAGCAAAAGGAAGATCTACATCGCCATGGACATTCAGGAAATCAAGCAACGTCTGGCCCGCCCCGCCGTGAAACTTGTTGCCGGCGGTTTTCGTCCTGCCGGGACCGATGAAGAGAGCTGGCTGGGCAACGTCTTCCTGTTCCGGCCTGATGAAGATGTACCCACCAACCAGGCGGGGCAACCGTTGCTCCCCTATGCGCAGTTTTACCTGCCTGCCCTACCCGTCCATAGCCCGCTGCTGGCGGGAGTTCGTGTATTGACGGTGTTCATTTCAAACCCGCTCCCCGAGCACTTTGAGCCGATGGGGAATAATTGGGTCATCCGCGAATATGGGCCGGATGACGTGTTGGTGCGCAAGTCTTTGCCGGTGGCAGGGACATTCCTCAAACCCTTCCCGCTGACAGCGCAAGCGGTGCCGGAGGACTTTCCACTGTGGGATGGCGGTGGTGTCCCGGAGGACCTTGAGCAAGCAATCCTCACGCTGGAACGCGCGGGCAAGATACAGAGCTATTACGACTTGGTTACCCACACCTACGAACACAAGTTCGGCGGTTACCCTTCGTTTTGCCAGTCGGGTGTTGATCCGGGTGAAGGCTTCGAGTTTGTGTTCCAGATCTCATCGGACGCGAAGATCAATCTGAATGTGGTCGACAGTGGGAGCCTGATGTTCTGGAAGCACAACGAAACTGGGGAGTGGGCGCTTTATTACGATTTTTACTAAAAAATAGGGGGACAAATAGGGGGACGGATTTATTTTCTGCCCCCCTTCGTCAGCCCTAAAAGCTGCCCCCTTCAACATGGTAAACCCTCGGCTCCTCCGAAAAATATTCCTCCAACCCCATCATGAACAGTCGATGGTCTTCACTCGCTTCGAAGCCCGGAGAGTGGTCTTCCAGCGATTGCCACCGCACGATCAGGTTGAACTGCTCGGGGGTTTCGATCCCTTGCGCCAGCATGTGGCCGCCGTAACCCTTGGCCCGTGTGAGCAATGGAGCGACCTCGGCAAATGCACGTCGAAACGTTTCGATGCGTTCTTTGTAAACAGGAAGCACAGCGATTTCGTAAACCATGACGCACCTCTGAATTGGTTAAAGTCCGCACTTACGGAATGAGCGATGGCTCGACGGCAATCGCGATTTTTCCTCGAAGACCGTTGTTGGGGCTTTCCAACCGGGCATGGGCCAGGGGAATGTCGGCCAGCGAATAGACGGCGCCGACGTGGGGGCGCAGCTGACCGCGGGCTATCAATGCGCTCAGCTCATCGAGCTTGCCGCGGTTTTGCCGGGTGAACACAAAGTGATAGCTCGCGTTCTTGCCCCAGGCCTGGACGAGGTTTTGTGGCTGGGCGATGTCCACGATCGAGACGACGCGGCCCAGTTGCGCGAGGACGTCGGGGCTGCGGGACAGTGTGTTGCCGCCGATGGTGTCGAATACGACATTCACGCCGTGGCCAGCGCTTTCCCGGAGGACAGCGTCGACATAATCTTCTTTCTCGTAGTCGATGATCACGTCGGCACCCAAGTTGCGGGCGAACTCAGCGTTTGCTTCGCGCACAGTGGTGAACACCCGGGCGCCCATGGCTTTCGCCACTTGGATCGCGACATGTCCGACACCTCCAGCGCCGCCATGGACAAGAATGCTCTCCCCGACCCTGAGCGCCGCGCGCACCACCAGCGCTTCCCACACCGTCCCGCCCACCAGGGTCAGGCTTGCGGCCTCAAGATGGCTCAGCTCGGGCGGTTTCTTCCCGACAATGCTCTCGGCCGCGACGTGGTACTCGGCATAGCTGCCTGACCCTTCAAATATTTGCGGGGTGTACCAGACTTCGTCTCCAGGCGCGAAGGTGGTCACACCGGGCCCAACGGCTTCGACCACGCCGGATACGTCGTGGCCGGTGATGGCCGGCAGTGGCACCAGGTCGGGATAGTCGCCGCGTCGAACCTGGTAATCCAGCGGGTTGACGGAAGTGGCGTGTACGCGGACCAGGACTTGTCCCGCTTGCGGAACGGGTTTGGGCACGTCGCGGAGTTCGAACGATTCAGGACCGCCGAATGATTTAAGCATCATCGCTTTCATAGTAAATCCTCGTATCGACAAAAAGGGATATCGGAATATCTCGATATCTTGTGGTAAAAAAACGCTACAGGTCTTTGCCAATGATCTCGGCGAGAGCACTGATGGTGGCTTCATTGCGTTTGTAATAGGTCCACTGGCCGATGCGCCTGACTTCGACCAGGCCCACCCGTTGCAACGTGGCCAGATAACCGGACACCGTTGACTGCGACAGGCCGATCCCTTCCTGGATACTGCTGACGCAGACGCCGACCGTGTGAACGTCACCCTCATCCTGCGGGGGGAAGTTCTTTGCCGGATCCTTCAAACCTTTCAGGATTTGGAGACGTGTCGGGTTTGAGAGGGCTTTGAATATTTCGAGTAGGTCCATGTGGCGAGGATATCGAGATTTTTCGATATGTCAATACGTGAATTGGGATAGCTCATGAGCTGGGGTTTTGAGGCTGCTTCGCAGCCTGGCGGGGATGAATCCCCTCACCACAGGGAGTTGTCTGTCGCTTGCTTGGGGGGCTGGTATTGAATATGAGTGCTTCGCACTCAAGCGGGAGCAAGCTCCCTCGCCACAAAAAGCTGTTTTTGTGTGGATTCAGGGATGGCGATCCAGTTTCTTGAGGAACACAGCCATCTCTTTCTCGGCCTGTTTGTCGCCGTGGGCGCGGGCGGCTTCGAGGCCTTGTTCCCAGGCTTGGCGGGCGGCCGGTAGGTCGCCTTGGCCTTGGTGGGCCTTGCCCAGTAGTTTCCAGGCGGCGGAGTATTTGGGGTCGAGTTCGACGCAGCGTTGGAAGTGTTCGGCGGCACGGGTGAATTCGCCGAGGTCGAGGTAGCCTTTGCCTAGGCCGAAGCGCAGCAGAGAGTTATCCACACCCTTGGCGAGCATTTTTTCCAGGGAATCGAGCATTTGAAACTCCTGCGTTCTGTTCCTGTGGCGAGGGAGCTTGCTCCCGCTGGCCTGCAGAGCAGGCCCATCTTTGGCGGCTGCTTCGCACCCGAGCGGGAGCAAGCTCCCTCGCCACAGGGCCGTGTATTCAGAAGAAGCTCAACCCCACATGGAACAGCTTCTCGACGTCGCGAATGTGCTTCTTGTCCACCAGGAAGAGGATGACATGGTCGCCGGTCTGGATCGTGGTGTCGTCGTGGGCGATCAGGACTTCTTCGTCGCGGATGATCGCGCCGATGGTGGTGCCGGGCGGCAGGCCGATGTCGCGAATGGCTTTGCCGATGACTTTGCTGGATTTGGCATCGCCGTGGGCAATCGCCTCGATGGCTTCGGCCGCGCCGCGGCGCAGGGAGTGGACGCTGACGATGTCGCCGCGGCGCACGTGGGCCAGCAAGGTGCCAATGGTTGCCAGTTGCGGGCTGATGGCGATGTCGATGTCGCCGCCCTGGATCAGGTCGACGTAGGCCGGGTTGTTGATGATGGTCATCACTTTCCTGGCCCCCAGGCGCTTGGCCAATAGCGACGACATGATGTTGGCTTCGTCGTCGTTGGTCAGGGCCAGGAAGATGTCGGCGTCGGCGATGTTTTCTTCCAGCAGCAGGTCGCGGTCCGAGGCACTGCCCTGCAACACCACGGTGCTGTCGAGGGTGTCGGAGAGGTAGCGGCAGCGCGCCGGGTTCATCTCGATGATCTTGACCTGGTAGCGGCTTTCGATGGCTTCGGCCAGGCGCTCGCCGATCTGTCCGCCGCCAGCGATGACGATGCGCTTGTAGTTCTCATCGAGACGGCGCATTTCGCTCATCACGGCGCGAATATTCGCTTTGGCGGCGATGAAAAACACTTCGTCGTCGGCTTCGATCACCGTATCGCCCTGGGGCAGGATCGGCCGGTCCCGGCGGAAAATCGCCGCGACCCGCGTATCCACATTCGGCATGTGCTCGCGCAACTGGCGCAGTTGCTGGCCCACCAGCGGCCCGCCGTAGTAGGCCTTGACCGCCACCAGTTGGGCCTTGCCTTCGGCAAAGTCGATCACCTGCAGGGCGCCGGGGTGCTCGATCAAACGCTTGATATAGTTGGTCACCACCTGCTCGGGGCTGATCAGCACATCCACCGGGATCGCTTCGTTGTCGAACAGGTCGGCGCGGGTCAGGTAGGCCGCTTCGCGCACCCGGGCGATCTTGGTCGGGGTGTGGAACAGGGTGTGGGCAACCTGGCAGGCGACCATGTTGGTTTCGTCGCTGTTGGTCACGGCCACGAGCATGTCGGCATCGTCGGCGCCGGCCTGGCGCAGCACTGTCGGGAGCGACCCGCGGCCTTGCACGGTGCGGATGTCGAGTCGGTCGCCCAAGTCGCGCAGGCGTTCACCGTTGGTGTCGACCACGGTGATGTCGTTGGCCTCGCTGGCCAGATGTTCCGCCAGCGAACCGCCGACTTGTCCTGCGCCGAGGATGATGATTTTCATCCAGTCACTCCTATCGAATCGGTCTTAACCGCGCGCGGCGGCGATCTTGATCAGCTTGGCGTAGTAGAACCCGTCGTGCCCACCTTCCTGGGCCAGCAACTGGCGGCCATGGGGCTGTTTGAGGCCGGCCTGGCTGGCGATGTCCAGTTCCCGGGCACCCGGGGTGCGGGCGAGGAAGGCCTCGATCACTTCGGTGTTCTCGGTCGGCAAGGTCGAGCAAGTTGCGTAGAGCAACATGCCGCCGACTTCCAGGGTTGGCCACAGGGCATCGAGCAGTTCACCCTGCAACATGGCCAGCGCCGCAATGTCGTCCGGCTGGCGGGTGAGCTTGATGTCCGGGTGGCGACGGATCACTCCGGTGGCCGAACACGGCGCGTCCAGCAGGATGCGTTGGAACGGCTTGCCGTCCCACCAGGTCGCGGTGTCACGGCCGTCGGCGGCGATCAGCTCGGCCTCCAGGCCCAGGCGTTCGAGGTTTTCCTTCACGCGCACCAGGCGCTTGGCTTCCAGGTCCACCGCCACCACGCCGGCCAGCTTCGGCTCGGCTTCGAGGATGTGACAGGTCTTGCCACCCGGCGCGCAGCAGGCGTCCAGCACCCGTTGGCCGGGCGCCAGTTCCAGCAGGTCGGCGGCCAGTTGCGCGGCTTCGTCCTGGACGCTGATCCAGCCTTCGGCGAAGCCTGGCAGGGCACGCACATCGCCCGGGGTTTCCAGCACGATACCGTCGCGGCTGTACTGGCACGGGATGACCGGGATACCCGCCTCGCCCAGCAACGCCAGGTAGGCATCGCGGGTATGGTGGCGACGATTGACCCGCAGGATCATCGGCGGATGGGCATTGTTGGCGGCGCAAATGGCTTCCCACTGCTCGGGCCAGAAGGCCTTCAGGGATTTCTGCAACCAGCGCGGGTGGGCGGTGCGCACCACCGGGTCGTGTTCCAGCTCGGCCAGCAGGGCTTCGCTTTCCCGCTGGGCGCGGCGCAGCACGGCATTGAGCAGGGCCTTGGCCCAGGGCTTTTTCAGCTTGTCGGCGCAGCCCACGGTTTCGCCGATGGCGGCGTGAGCGGGAACGCGGGTGTAGAGCAACTGATAAAGCCCCACCAACAGCAGCGCTTCGACGTCGGCATCGGCCGCTTTGAAGGGCTTCTGCAACAGCTTGGCCGCCAGGGCCGACAACCGTGGCTGCCAACGGGCGGTGCCGAACGCCAGGTCTTGGGTGAAACCGCGATCACGGTCTTCCACCTTGTCCAGTTGGGTCGGCAGGGAACTGTTGAGGGAGGCTTTGCCGCTGAGGACGGCGGCAAGTGCCTTGGCGGCGGCCAGACGCGGGTTCATGAGGCGTCCGTCGCTTGGCCGAGCACAGTGCCGACGGCAAATTTCTCACGGCGACTGTTGAACAGGTCGCTGAAGTTCAGCGCCTTGCCACCGGGCAGTTGCAGACGCGTCAGGCACAGCGCTTGTTCACCGCAGGCGACGACGAGGCCGTCCTTGCTGGCACCGAGGATTTCACCGGGTGTGCCCTGCCCTTCGGCGTAACTGGCCGCCAGCACTTTCAGGGCTTCGCCGTTCAAGGTGCTGTGGCAGATCGGCCAAGGGTTGAAAGCCCGCACCAGGCGCTCCAGCTCAACAGCTGGGCGGCTCCAGTCGATGCGAGCTTCGTCCTTGTTCAGTTTGTGCGCGTAGGTGGCGAGGCTGTCGTTCTGCACTTCACCTTCCAACGTGCCGGCAGCCAGGCCGGCGATGGCCTCGACCACCGCCGGCGGGCCAATGAGCGCGAGGCGGTCGTGCAGGCTGCCGCCGGTGTCTTCGGCGTTGATGGGGGTACTGACCTTGAGCAGCATCGGCCCGGTGTCCAGGCCGGCTTCCATGCGCATCACAGTCACGCCGCTCTCGGCATCGCCCGCTTCCACGGCGCGCTGGATCGGCGCGGCACCGCGCCAGCGCGGCAGCAGCGAGGCGTGGCTGTTGATGCAACCCAGGCGCGGGATATCCAGCACCACTTGGGGCAGGATCAGGCCGTAGGCGACCACCACCATCAAGTCCGGCTTCAGTGCCGCCAGCTCGGCCTGGGCATGCGCATCGCGCAGGGTCGGCGGCTGCAACACCTGGAGGCCGTTTTCCAACGCAAGTTGCTTGACCGGGCTGGGCATCAGTTTTTGTCCGCGACCGGCCGGCCGGTCCGGCTGGGTGTAGACCGCGACGATTTCGTGGGGGCTGGTCAGCAGGGCCTTGAGGTGTTCGGCGGCAAATTCGGGAGTGCCGGCAAAGACGATGCGCAGTGGCTCAGTCATGGGTAGCTCTCAATTACAAAGCAGTCGCAAAAAGAAAAAGGCTTGCCGCGGCAAGCCTTTGAAGGGGGCATCAAGCATTCTGGCGATGAAGTTTTTCCAGTTTTTTCTTGATCCGGTCACGCTTGAGGGTAGACAGGTAATCGACGAACAACTTGCCGTTGAGGTGGTCACACTCGTGCTGGATGCACACGGCCAACAAGCCTTCGGCGATCAGTTCGTAAGGCTGGCCGTCACGGTCCAGGGCCTTGATCTTGACCTTCTGTGGGCGGTCGACGTTTTCGTAGAAGCCCGGCACCGAGAGGCAGCCTTCCTGGTACTGGTCCATCTCGTCGGTCAGGGTTTCGAACTCGGGGTTGATGAACACCCGCGGCTCGCTGCGGTCTTCGGAGAGGTCCATCACGACGATACGCTTGTGCACGTTGACCTGGGTCGCGGCGAGGCCGATGCCTGGCGCTTCATACATTGTTTCAAACATGTCATCGACCAACTGACGCACTTCGTCGTCCACTACGGCCACGGGTTTGGCGATAGTGCGCAGGCGCGGGTCCGGAAATTCGAGAATGTTCAAAATGGCCATAAGCTTGATAAATGCACGTGTGAGGTAAAGTCGGGTGGCTGGCCTGGCGTGTCTTGGGATGCAGGCTACCGTTGTAAAACGTTGCTCTTGTGGAGAATAGCTCCTTAAGCAGCGAGCCACGGGGGCTCCGGCGTTTTACGCGAACGCACATAATAAAGGGATTCACCGCATGAGGAAATCACTACTCGCCCTGCTGCTCCTGGCCTCGACCGGTATCGCGCACGGGCAAGTGCAACTTCGGGAAGGTTTTCCCCAGCAATACACGGTGGTGACGGGGGACACACTGTGGGACATTTCCGGCAAGTACCTGCGCGAGCCGTGGAAATGGCCGGAGCTCTGGCAGGCCAACCCGCAGATCGAAAACCCCAACCTGATTTATCCGGGCGACACCCTGTCGCTGGTCTACGTCAACGGCCAGCCGCGCCTGACCCTCAATCGCGGCACCTCGCGCGGCACCATCAAGCTGTCGCCGCGCATTCGCAGTTCGCCAGTGGCCGACGCCATCCCGAGCATTCCACTGCAAGCCATCAACAGTTTCCTGCTGAGCAACCGCATCGTCGACACGCCTGAGGATTTCAACAAGGCCCCCTATATCGTCGCCGGCAATGCCGAACGGGTGCTCAGTGGCATGGGGGATAGGGTCTTCGCCCGTGGCTCGTTCGATGCGAACCAGACGGCGTACGGCATCTTTCGCCAGGGCAAGGTCTACACCGATCCCGAGACCAAGGAGTTCCTGGGGATCAACGCCGACGACATCGGCGGCGGCGAAGTGGTGGCCAGCGAAGGCGATGTCACCACCCTGGCCCTGCAACGCACCACCCAGGAAGTGCGCCTGGGTGATCGTCTGTTCAGCGGCGAAGAGCGCTCGATCAATTCGACCTTCATGCCCAGCGCGCCGACATCGGACATCCACGGGTTGATCCTGGACGTGCCGCGAGGCGTGACCCAGATCGGCGCGCTGGACGTGGTCACCCTGAACAAGGGCCGGCGCGACGGGCTGACCGAAGGCAATGTGCTGGCGGTGATGAAGACGGGTGAAACCGTACGCGACCGCATCACGGGCGAACGGGTGAAGATCCCCGATGAGCGGGCCGGCCTGCTAATGGTTTTCCGCACCTACGACAAGCTCAGCTATGGCCTGGTGCTGTACGCATCGCGCTCGTTGGCGGTGCTCGACAAGGTCCGTAATCCGTAACGGGTCTCACAAGTTACCAACAGAGTTATCCACAGCTTGTTCCGGTTTGTACGGGACTTATAACGGTCAAGGATGATCGCATGTCATTACCTGAATCTACGCCGGTTTCCCCTGCGGAACTGGAGGCCCGGCTACGCCTTCACCGCTTGCCGGAGCTGGGACCCAAACGTTTCATGACGCTGATGGAGGCCTTCGGCTCGGCCTCCAAGGCCATCAGTGCGCCAGCCAGCGCCTGGCGCGCGCTGGGCTTGCCGCTGGCCTGTGTCGAGGCGCGGCGCAACCCGGATGTGCGTGACGGCGCCGCCCATGCACTGGCCTGGCTGGAGCGTGCGGGCCAGCATTTACTGATGTGGGACCAACCCAACTACCCGGCGCTGTTGGCGCAGATCAGCGACGCGCCGCCGCTGCTGTTCGTCGCGGGCGACACCTCGATCCTGGAAAAACCCCAACTGGGGATGGTCGGCAGTCGGCGGGCATCACGCCCCGGCATGGACACCGCGGCGGCGTTTTCCCGAAGCCTGGCCGGGGCCGGTTTTGTCATCACCAGCGGCCTGGCCCTGGGCATCGATGCGGCGGCCCATCAGGCGGCGTTGGATGTTGGCGGGCGCACCGTCGGCGTGTTGGGCACCGGTCTGGAAAATTTTTATCCACAGCGCAATCGTCGGCTGGCGGACGCGATGATTGCCCAGGGCAGCGCGGTGTTGTCGGAGTTCCCGTTGGACGCACCGCCCCACGCCAGCAACTTTCCGCGCCGTAACCGGATCATCAGCGGCTTGTCCCTGGGCGTGCTGGTGGTGGAGGCCAGTGTCGCCAGCGGTTCACTGATCACCGCGCGACTGGCGGCGGAACAGGGCCGCGAGGTGTACGCCATTCCTGGATCGATCCATCACCCCGGGGCCCGGGGCTGCCATCAACTGATCCGCGACGGTGCGGCGCTGGTGGAAACCGTCGAGCACATCCTCGAAGCGCTGCGCGGTTGGCAGCGGTTGCCGCCGGCCTCGGAGCCCGTGCCCGTGACCCATCCGCTGCTGCGCCTGCTGCATGCCGCGCCGCTGAGCAGTGAGGCGCTGGCCGAGGCCAGTGGCTGGGGCTTGCCCAAAGTGCTGGCGGCGTTGACCGAACTGGAGATGGACGGACGCGCCATCTGTGACAACGGCCGCTGGTTTGCGCGCTAGGTTTTATGGGGAAGATCGGTAAACTGCCCACAGCCTTATTTGCGTTGCGGGAGAATCTTTCATGGTCAACAGTTGGCGTGTGCAACAAGCCGCGCGAGAAATTCGCGCCGGGGCGGTGATTGCCTATCCAACCGAAGCGGTCTGGGGCCTGGGTTGTGACCCATGGAACGAAGAGGCGGTGGAACGCCTGCTGGCGATTAAGTCGCGGCTGCCCGACAAAGGCCTGATCCTGGTGGCTGACAACATCCACCAGTTCGACTTCCTGTTCGAAGACTTCCCCGAAACCTGGATGGACCGCATGGCCAGCACCTGGCCGGGGCCCAATACCTGGCTGGTGCCGCACCAGAACCTGCTGCCGGAATGGATCACGGGGGTACATGACACCGTCGCCCTGCGGGTCAGCGACCATCCCACCGTGCGCGACTTGTGCTCGTTGGTCGGCCCGCTAGTGTCCACCTCGGCCAACCCCCAGGGTCGCCCGGCGGCGCGTACGCGGATTCGGGTCGAGCAGTACTTTCGTGGGCAGATCGACCTGGTGCTCGGCGGCAACCTCGGTGGACGCAAGAACCCCAGCGTGATTCGCGACCTGGCGACCGGTAAGGTCGTGCGCCCGGACTAGGTCTTTGTGGTGAGCTGAGGGAGCCCCCTGTGGCGAGGGGATTTATCCCCGCTGGGCTGCGAAGCAGCCCTAAAGCAGCAAACTCAATCCTCCTGACACATTGAGTTGTCTGTTTTGGGGGCTGCTGCGCAGCCCAACGGGGATAAATCCCCTCGCCACAGGGCACTTCCTCACCCTAGCGCTGTTTGCTTATGGCAAGAGAATGGTCGACCCGGTCGTGCGCCGCGCCGACAACTCGGCCTGGGCCTTGGCCGCTTCCGCCAGGGGATAACGCTGGTTGATGTCCACCTTGATCTTGCCGCTGCTGATCATCCCGAACAACTCGTCGGCCATGCGCTGCAAGTTTTCGGCGTTGTTGGCGTAAGTCGCCAGGGTCGGGCGGGTGACGTACAGCGAGCCCTTGGCCGCGAGAATTCCCAGGTTCACCCCTTCCACCGCACCCGAGGCATTGCCGAAGCTCACCACCAGGCCACGGGGGGCGACGCTATCCAGCGACGTCAACCAAGTATCCTTGCCAACCCCGTCGTACACCACGGGCACCTTCTTGCCGCCGGTCAATTCAAGCACTCGCTGTGCGACGTTTTCCTTGCTGTAGTCGATGGTTTCCCAAGCGCCGTGGGATTTGGCGATGGCGGCCTTTTCCGGCGAGCTGACGGTGCCGATCAGCTTCACGCCCAAGGCCTTGGCCCACTGGCAGGCCAGGGAACCCACGCCACCGGCGGCAGCGTGGAACAGGATGGTTTCACCACCCTTGAGTTCATAGGTCTGGCGCAGCAGATACTGCACGGTCAGGCCCTTGAGCATCACGCCGGCCGCCTGTTCGAAACTGATGGATTCGGGCAGATGAACCAGGTTGGCCTCGGGTAACACATGCACATCGCTGTAGGCCCCCAGTGGGCCGCTGCCGTACGCCACCCGGTCGCCGACCTTGAACCGCGTGACGTCCGAGCCGACCGCCTCGACCACGCCCGCGCCTTCGGCACCCAGGCCCGATGGCAACGCCGGTGGCGGATAAAGGCCGCTGCGGTAGTAGGTGTCGATGAAATTCAGGCCGATCGCCTTGTTGCTGACGCGCACCTGCTGCGGGCCGGGCTCGGCAGGCGAGTAATCGACGTACTCGAGCACTTCGGGACCGCCATGGGAACTGAACTGGATACGTTTGGCCATCTTCACTTTCTCCTTGTCGCAGTGATGCTATTGACTTAAGGCCACCGACAAACCCATGGCGAGGGAGCTTGCTCCCGCTCGGCTGCGAAGCAATCGTGATTCGTCGGCGCGGTGTGCCTGATGCGGCGCATTCGGCAAGTTTTGGGGCCGCTTCGCGACCCAGCGGGAGCAAGCTCCCTCGCCACAAGACTTTTTACCAAGCCTGCTATCGGACTCCTAAGCTTGACCGTCGTCAACTGTGGCGTGGGCAAGTGCGGTGGTATCCTGTGCGCCCATTTGCCACCGGCCCGCCATACGCCGCGTAGCGTAGCCCTGATCAAGGTGATGTCATGTCCACTCGCACCGAGGCCGTGAAAGCCTACCTGCTCGACCTGCAAGACCGTATCTGCACCGCCCTGGAAACCGAAGACGGCGGCACTCGCTTCGTCGAAGATGCCTGGACCCGGCCGGCCGGTGGTGGCGGTCGCACGAGGGTGATCGAGAACGGCACGGTGATCGAAAAGGGCGGCGTCAACTTTTCCCACGTCTTCGGCAGCGGCCTGCCACCCTCCGCCAGCGCCCATCGGCCAGAACTGGCCGGGCGCGGCTTCGAAGCCTTGGGCGTGTCGCTGGTCATTCACCCGCACAACCCGCACGTGCCGACCTCCCACGCCAACGTGCGCTTCTTTATCGCCGAAAAGGAAGGCGAAGAGCCGGTCTGGTGGTTTGGCGGCGGCTTCGACCTGACGCCTTACTACGGCGTCGAGGAAGACTGCGTCCATTGGCACCGTGTCGCCGAGCAGGCCTGCGCGCCGTTCGGCCCCGAGGTGTACCCGCGCTACAAAGCCTGGTGTGACAGCTATTTCCACCTCAAGCATCGCAACGAGCCCCGGGGCATTGGCGGCCTGTTTTTCGACGACCTGAACACGTGGGATTTCGACACCTGCTTCGCCTTCATCCGCGCCATCGGTGACGCCTACATCGATGCCTACCTGCCGATCGTACGCCGCCGCAAGCACGATGCGTTCACCGCCAAACAGCGGGAATTCCAGGAGTTTCGCCGTGGGCGCTACGTGGAATTCAACCTGGTCTACGACCGCGGCACCCTGTTCGGGCTGCAATCGGGCGGGCGTACCGAATCGATCCTGATGTCCCTGCCACCGCAAGTGCGCTGGGGCTACGACTGGAAAGCCGAGCCGGGCAGCGAAGAAGCGCGGCTGACGGAGTACTTCCTGCAGGATCGCGATTGGCTGGCGACGGCCTGAACGAGGATTGTCCATGGACCGCTACGTTGTAATGGGTAACCCGATCGGCCACAGCAAGTCGCCGTTGATCCATCGCTTGTTTGCCGAGCAGACCGGGCAAACCCTGGACTACAGCACGCTGCTGGCGCCCTTGGAGGATTTCGCCGGTTGCGCCCGAGAATTTTTCCACGAGGGACGTGGGGCAAACGTCACGGTGCCGTTCAAGGAAGACGCCTTCCGCCTGGCCGACACCCTGACCGAGCGGGCCCAGCGGGCCGGGGCGGTCAATACGTTGAGCAAACTGGCCGACGGTCGCCTGTTGGGTGACAACACCGACGGCGCCGGACTGGTCCGGGACCTGACCGTCAATGCCGGCTTCAGTCTCAAGGGCAAGCGCATCCTGTTGCTCGGGGCCGGCGGCGCGGTGCGCGGTGCCCTGGAACCGCTGCTGGCCGAAGCGCCGGCCTCGGTGATCATCGCCAATCGCACGGTGGAAAAGGCCGAATTGCTGGCCGAGTTGTTCGCCGACCTGGGCCCGGTCTCCGCCAGTGGGTTCGACTGGCTGCAAGAGCCGGTGGACCTGATCATCAACGCCACCTCCGCGAGCCTGTCGGGGGATGTGCCACCGATTGCCGCCAGCCTGATCGAGCCCGGCAAGACGGTTTGCTACGACATGATGTATGGCAAGGAACCGACCTCGTTCTGCCGCTGGGCCAGTGAGCATGGGGCGGCGGTGTCGATGGATGGCCTGGGCATGTTGGCCGAGCAGGCGGGCGAAGCCTTCTTCTTGTGGCGTGGAGTTCGTCCGGACACCGCGCCAGTGCTGGCGGAGTTGCGCCGCCAGTTGGCGCTCTGACCCCCTGTGGCGAGGGAGCTTGCTCCCGCTGGGCTGCGAAGCAGCCCTAAAATACTCGACATGACAGGTTTGCGGGCGCTTCGCACCCGAGCGGGAGCAAGCTCCCTCGCCACGGTTAATCCTCGAAGAGAATCGGGCAATTCTGCGCCCCTTCCAGCTTCTTCAACTCCTCCACCACATGCGGCCTGGCCTTGCGCAACGTCAGGCTACGCCCCTGGCCGCGCAGGCGCCGGGCTTCCTGGTGGAGCATTTCCACCCCGGAATAATCGATGAAGTTGATCTGCTGGGCATCAATCACCACCCGCGGCGCTTGCAGCCGTTGCAACCGGACTTGCAAGTAATGGCTGGCACCAAAAAAGATCGAGCCACCCACCCGTAGGATGTCTGCCCCCCCTTCGTGGGAATGGTGCACCCGCGGCTGTGAAGTGCGCTTGAGGTAAAAGAACAACGAAGCCAGCACACCGGCATAGATGGCGGTTTGCAGCTCCAGCAACAGTGTGGCCAGGCAGGTCAAGCCCATTACCACGAATTCGGCGCGGCTCACGCGGTACAACGCACGGATGCCGCGATGGTCCACCAGCCCCCAAGCGATCAGCAGAATGCTGCCGGCCATGGCCGGGATCGGGATGTGCGCGATCAATTTCGCGCCAGCCACCGCGAACAACGCCACCCACAAGGCCGAGAACACCCCGGCCAGGGGCGAACAGGCCCCGGCTTCATAGCTGAGGCCGGAGCGGGTGAAGGAACCGGCCGACAACGACCCAGAGAAAAATCCTCCAACAATGTTGGAAAGCCCCTGCGCCCTCACCTCCTGATTCGCGTCGAGCAATTGCCCGGAACGCACCGACAACGAACGGGCGATGGACAGGCTGGTGACCAGCCCGAGCATGCCCACCGCGACGGCACCGGGCAGCAGGCGCAGGATCAACTCCAGGTCCAGCGGCAGCGGCGTGAACGGCGGCAGGCGCCCGGCGAAAGCGCTGACCAGCGCCACATGCCCGAACATCGCCGGCCACAACCAGAC
This sequence comes from Pseudomonas sp. NFACC05-1, assembly GCF_900100135.1. Taxonomy (NCBI): domain Bacteria; kingdom Pseudomonadati; phylum Pseudomonadota; class Gammaproteobacteria; order Pseudomonadales; family Pseudomonadaceae; genus Pseudomonas; species Pseudomonas sp. NFACC05-1. The sequence goes on from NZ_FMTR01000015.1 coordinate 96,017, forward strand.
CACCAGGCTGCTGATGACCAAAGTTATCAACAGGCTCGGCCAACGCGGCAGCAAGCGCTTGAGCACCACGCCCAGGACCAGGGTCCCCAAGCCCAGCAGCAGCGATGGCTTATCCACAGCCCCGATGTGGCTGACCAGCATCAGCAGCCCCCTCAACGCCGTGGCTTCGTTCGGCAGGTCGAGGCCCAGCAGGTTCGGCAACTGCCCCAGGGCGATGACCACCGCCGCGCCCAGGGTGAAACCCAGCACCACCGAGTGCGAGACGAAATTCACCAGTGCACCGAAACGCAGCAGCCCCAGCAACCATTGGAAAATACCCGCCAACACCGTCAACAGCAGGATCAAGGTGATGTAGTCCTGGCTGGCGGGGACGGCCAGCGGACTGACGGTGGCGTACAAGACGATGGAAATCGCCGCCGTGGGCCCGCAGATCAGGTGCCACGACGAGCCCCACAGGCAGGCGATCAGTACCGGCACGATCGCCGCATACAAGCCGTATTCCGGTGGCAAACCGGCAATCAGGGCGTAGGCAATGGACTGCGGCAACGCGAGAATCGCACCGCTCAGGCCGACAACAAGATCGCGGCCGACACTGGCGCGGGTCTGCCGGGGCAGCCAGCTCAGGAACGGAAAGAGTGAATGGCGAGTGGGGATTGCCATGGGGCCTCAAAGACTGGGTTTGGCGCAAGAGTATCAGGACAGGGCACCGCTCTCCCTGTGCCAGGGGATTTATCTGTGGCCAGGCCTGTATCTGTGGTCATGGAGATTATCTGTGGCGAGGGGATTTATCCCCGCTGGGGTGCGAAGCGCCCCCAAAACGACTGAACACAATTGACCTGACATACCGAGTCGACGCAATTTGGGGCCGCTGCGCGGCCTAACGGGGATAAATCCCCTCGCCACAGATAAATCCCCTCGCCACAGTGCTCCGCGTCACTCAGGGAGAGCACGCGGAGCAGCATGTTGGTCAGAGCTTGGCCTTCACCGCCGCCAGCGCATCCTTGCCATCCAGGGTCTTCACACCGTCCAGCCATTTGTCCAGGACCGCCGGGTTGGCCTTGATCCAGGCCTTGGCCGCGTCGGCGTTGCTGACCTTGTTGTTCACCACCTCGGCCATGATGCTGTTTTCCATTTCCTGGGTGAAGCTCAGGTTGGTCAGCAGCTTGCCCACATTCGGGCAGGCCTGTGCATAACCTTTGCGGGTCAGGGTGTAGACACTGCCCGTGTCGCCGAAGTATTTCTCGCCGCCTTTGAGGTAGTGCATTTTCAATTGCACGTTCATCGGGTGCGGGGTCCAGCCGAGGAAGGTCACGAACTTCTGTTTCTTCACCGCCCGGGAGACTTCCGCCAGCATCGCCTGCTCACTGGATTCCACCAGTTTCCACTCGCCCATGCCGAAGTCATTGGTCTTGATGATTTCTTTCAGGGAGAGGTTGGCCGGGGCGCCGGAGCCGATGCCGTAGATCTTCTTGTCGAACTTGTCGGCGAATTTGTTCAGGTCGGCAAAGTTATGCACGCCAGCGTCCCAGACGTAGTCCGGGACCGCCAGGGTGAACTCGGTGCCGTCCAGGTTCTTGGCCAACTGCGTGACGTCGCCATTGGCCACGAACTTGTCATAAAAGCCCTGCTGCGCCGGCATCCAGTTACCCAGGAACACATCCACCTGGCCATCCTTGAGGCCACCGAAGGTGATCGGCACCGCGAGGGTGTCGACCTTGGCCTTGTAGCCCATCCCCTCCAGCAGGAAACCGGTGATGGCATTGGTGGCGGCGATATCGCTCCAGCCCGGGTCGGCCATCTTCACCGTTTCGCAGCTTTGCTCGGCCCAGGCCGAAACACTGCTCAATGCCAACAGTCCAGCGGTCAGTACTGTGGATAACTTTTGCATGGCTTGCCCCTTACGTTATTGGTTTTGGCAGGGTTGTGGATAACGGGCCTTGCGCTCCAGATCGTCGAGGTCGATGTGGTTACGCATGTACTGCTGGCTGGCGTCCACCAGCGGCTGGTGATCCCAGCTCTTGAGTTTGCCCAGGGTCAGCGCCTGGGCGACGAAACGGCGGCGGCGCTGGCTGGCGAGCACCTGTTGATGAATGGTCGAAATGTCCCACTTGGCGCGCGCTTCGGCGAGAAAATCGGCGAACAGAGCCTGATGCTCAGGGGATTGGCTGAGGTTCTCCAGTTCTTTGGGGTCGTTGCGCACGTCAAACAGCAGGCACGGGTCATCTTCGCTGTAGATGAATTTCCACGGGCCGCGACGGATCATCATCAGGGGGCTGATGGTGCCTTCGGCCATGTATTCACCGAAGACTTCATCATGCCCGCCCTGCCCTTGCAGATGGGGCACCAGCGAACGGCCATCCAGCGGCAAGCCCGGTTCCAGCGTGCCGCCGGCCAGCTCCACCAGGGTCGGTAGCAAGTCGGCGGTGGACACGGCCGCGCCCACGCGGCCGCTGGCGAACTGCCCTGGGGCACTGATCAATAGCGGTACGCGGGCGGCCATTTCGAACCAGTGCATTTTGTACCAGAGGCCCTTTTCGCCGAGCATGTCCCCGTGATCGCCAGAGAACACGATGATCGTGTCGTCCAGTAGACCGGTGTCTTCCAAGGTCTGCAGCAGCTTGCCGACATTGCTGTCAATGTAGCTGCATGCGCCGAAATAGGCGCGGCGGGCATCCCGGATCTTATCCACAGGCAGCGGCTTGTCCCACAGGTCATAGACCTTCAGCAGCCGCTGGGAATGGGGGTCGAGCGTCGTTTGCGCCGGGGTCTGCGGCAAAGGGATGTCGTTGTCGTCATACAAATCCCAGAACGCCTTGGGAATCGTGTACGGGTCGTGTGGGTGGGTCATCGATACGGTGAGGCAAAACGGCTGGTCACCGTCTTCGCGGATGTGGTCGAACAGGTACTGCTGGGCCTTGAACACCACTTCTTCATCGAAATCCAGCTGGTTGGTACGCACGCACGGCCCGGCCTGCAACACCGACGACATGTTGTGATACCAACTCGGCCGCACGTCCGGCTCGTCCCAGTTCACCGCCCAGCCGTAATCGGCGGGGTAAATGTCACTGGTCAGGCGTTCTTCGTAGCCGTGCAGTTGGTCCGGCCCGCAGAAGTGCATCTTGCCGGACAGCGCCGTGCGGTAGCCGAGGCGACGCAGGTAATGGGCATAGGTCGGCACGTCCGCCGGGAAATCCGCCGCGTTGTCGTACGCACCGATCTTGCTCGGCAACTGGCCGCTCACCAGGGTGAAACGCGACGGTGCGCACAGCGGGCTGTTGCAGTAGGCGGCATCGAACACCACGCCCTCGGCGGCCAGGCGCGAGAGGTTCGGCAGCTTGATCGGCGAAGGACCGTAGATCGGCAACATTGGCGCGGCCATTTGATCGGCCATGATGAAAAGAATGTTCTTGCGCTTCATGTATTCGCGGCATTCCATAGTAGGCAGTTATGCGACATTGCTGCGATTGAGCATGTAGCCCCCGGGTTTTGGGGTAAAGCCCATGCAGGATAATGACTAGGATAAGCACAGCTTATGTATGACGCCCTGGGTAACCTGTCCCTGGAACTGTTCCGTGCCTTTGAAGCCGCAGCACGCCAACAAAGCTTTACCGCGGCGGCGATCGAGCTGGGCACCACGCAACCGGCCATCAGCCAGCAGATCAAGCGCCTGGAAGAGCAACTGGGTACGCGGTTGTTCGACCGCATCTATCGCGGGATCGAACTGACCGAGGCCGGGACCATCCTGTTCGAGCAGGTCCAGGCCGGCTTGCAGAGCATCGATGCCGGGCTGAGTGCAATCACCGCCCAGCATCAGCATGAGGTGCTGCAAGTCGCCACGGACTTCGCATTCGCCGCCTATTGGCTGATGCCGCGCCTGCATCGCTTTCACGCCGCCAACCCCCAGGTGGATGTGAGCCTGGTGACCAGCGAGCGCAACCACAACATGTTGCGCACCGATATCGACGTTGCCGTGCTGTTCGGCGACGGTCGCTTCAAACAAGGTGAAAGTCGTTGGCTATTCAGCGAAGAAGTCTTTCCGGTGTGCAGCCCGCTGTTGCTCAAGGATCGTCCCCTGCCCTTGTCCGCGCTGGCCTTGGCGGAGTTTCCATTGCTGCACCTGCGCGCGGGCAACAGCAACAGCTGGTTCGACTGGAGTGGGGTATTCCGCGAGCTGGGCATCACGTCACCACCGGCGCCCGGGCAACTGCGCTTCGACAACTACACACTACTCATCCAGGCAGCGATTGGCGGTCAAGGCGTCGCCATCGGCTGGCGGCACCTTGTGGATAACTTATTGGCCCAGGGGCTGCTGTGTCGTCCGATCGCTGAAACGGTGCTGTCGCGGCTGGGGTATTACGTGGTCTTGCCTCAGCGTAAACGGCGCGGTGTGTTGATCAGACAATTCGTCGATTGGCTGATGGAAGAACAGGCCAACAGTGCTGAATCGCTCACGGGGTTGCCGTTGCCTTCGATTGCGGTTTGAGGCCGTGGCGAAAGCCATGTTTTTGGGGCTGCTTCGCAGCCCAGCGGGAGCAAGCTCCCTCGCCACGGATGTGGATGTCGACAGCTAGTGGGCGGCCACAAAGCTGACATGCTCGCCCACATGCAGGTTCAGGCGCAGCTCATCGGCGATGCCGACCGCCACCCGGTTGAGCCGCTCCAGGGATTCGGCCATGCCGGGTTCTAGGCTGGTACTGACCTGGCTGAAATGCTCGATGCCCAAGCCTGGCGCGGCATAGGGGGCGTTGATCAAGGTCCACTGCAAGGTGCTGTTCTTCAGGGCATCGAGCACTTCTTCGGCGGCGTGGCGCTGCAAATCGTCGTCCGTCGGCTCCTCGTCGAGCATCGCAAAGTCGCCCACCAGGAACAGCCGGGGAATATTCACCGCCTGCATGCCAGCAATCAGTGCATCGACGGCCAATACTTGCTCCACCGGGCCGGGAATCAGTGTGCGCTCCACTTGTTCGCTGTTCATCGGCAACCCCGGCGCGTTCAGCAAACACACCACGGCGCTGGCACCGGCAACACTTTGCTTGACCCGCTCGGGATCGAAAAGATCACCGGTCTTGGTCCGCAGGCCCGGGCGTGGAGCCAGGGCAGTAAGATCGTCGAGAATGGCGATGACTTCGTGCTGGCGCCGCAGCATTTCAGCCATCAACGCACTGCCGAGGCTGCTCATGGCACCATAGAGCACCACTTTGATGACCGGGGTTTCGGCGTTTTTCATGGCTGTTTTCCTCTTTAATCCCGCCTGTAAAGGCTCTGACCCGCGGTAAACGGCGAGGGTTCGGCCTCTTTTCAAGGAGTGACAGATGCAGCGGATCAAGGGCTACCACGCCCACGTGTATTTCGATGCCAACACCCTCGACCAGGCGCGGGCCCTGTGCGAGGAAGCGGCGCAACTGTTTGCGCTGAAAATGGGCCGCGTCCATCAACGCCCGGTCGGACCGCATCCGGACTGGAGCTGTCAGCTGGCGTTCGACCCGCAGTACATTGGCGTGGTCTTGCCGTGGCTGGCGCTCAATCGCAAAGGGCTGGTGATTTTCATGCACCCGGAGACCGGCGATGAGCTGATCGACCACACCGAGCATGCAATCTGGATGGGGGCGGTGCGGCCGTTGGATCTTTCGGTGTTTAAGGCAAGCACCTGATTGCTTTGTTTAGACCAGAGACATGGTTCTGTGGCGAGGGGATTTATCCCCGCTGGACTGCGCAGCAGGCCCAAAGGGACAGAATGCACTCTCCAGATATTGCAGAATGACGGGTTTCAGGGCCGCTTCGCGCCCCAGCGGGGATAAATCCCCTCGCCACAGGAATGCTGCTTAATAGGTCATCATCTGCGGCTCGTCACCCATTTACCCTGCGAAAGCTTGCTGAAAGCTAGCGCGATTAGGATCACCGCACTTCCGGCAAAAGACCGGTCGGCCAAAAGCGAGTCTTCAAGGCTCATTTGGCCCTTTTAACAACAACAATGGTGATTCTGATGTCCGCTGCTACCCGTCCCGCTGCACCCACTCCATCCGCCCGTCCCGAGCTTCGCATCCTGCGCTGACCTGTCCAGTTCGCCTTTGCCCGCCGCGCCACGCCTGGAGTATTTCCCATGCTGACTTTCCTTGGCTTCGCCATGGTCATCACGTTCATGTTCCTGATCATGACCAAGCGCCTCTCCGCGCTGATCGCCTTGATCATCATCCCGATCCTGTTCGCCCTGTTCGGTGGTTTTGCACCGAAAATCGGTCCGATGATGCTCGAAGGCATCACCAAGCTCGCCCCGACCGGGGTGATGCTGATGTTCGCGATTCTGTATTTTGCCCTGATGATCGACTCCGGCCTGTTCGACCCGGCCGTGCGCAAGATCCTCAAGCTGGTCAAGGGCGACCCGTTGAAAGTTTCGGTCGGTACCGCCGTTCTGGCGCTCGTCGTTTCCCTTGATGGTGACGGCGCGACCACTTACATGATCTGCGTGGCGGCGATGCTGCCGCTCTACAGCCGTATCGGCATGAGCCCACGCATCATGGCTGGCCTGATCATCCTCGCCGGCGGCGTGATGAACATGACCCCGTGGGGCGGTCCTACTGCCCGGGCGGCCAGTGCGTTGCATGTCGATCCGTCCGACATCTTCGTGCCGATGATTCCGGCGATGCTGGCCGGTGTGGTGGCGATCCTGGCGATTGCCTACATGTACGGTAAACGCGAACGCGCTCGCCTGGGTGAATTGCATCTGGTGGGTGATGAAATCGACCACAGCGAAATCAGCGTTTCCCAGTTCCCGGACGCCCGTCGTCCGAAGCTGATCTGGTTCAACGGCGCGTTGACCCTGGGCCTGATGTGCACCCTGATCGCCGGCCTGTTGCCGCTGCCGGTGCTGTTCATGGTGGCCTTCAGTATCGCGATGATCGTCAACTACCCGTGCCTGCAACAGCAGAAGGATCGCGTTGCGGCCCACGCCGGCAGTGTACTGGCGGTGGTCGGGCTGATTTTCGCGGCCGGTATCTTCACCGGCATCCTGTCCGGCACCGGCATGGTCGACGCCATGTCCAAGAGCCTGCTGGCGGTCATCCCGGAATTCCTGGGTCCTTACCTTGCGGTCATCACTGCACTGGTAAGCATGCCGTTCACTTTCTTCATGTCTAACGACGCATTTTATTACGGGGTGTTACCGGTTCTCGCCGAAGCCGCCAGCCACTACGGCATCACGGCTGTCGAAATGGCCCGTGCCTCGATCGTCGGCCAGCCCGTCCACCTGTTAAGCCCGCTGGTTCCGTCGACTTACCTGCTGGTGGCGCTGGCCGGGATCGAGTTCGGCGATCACCAACGCTTCACCCTGAAGTGGGCAGTATTGGTTTGCCTGTGCATAATGTTCGCCGCGTTGCTGATGGGGATTTTTCCGCTGTTCAGCACTCTATAAAAGCAATGCCTGCTGCGTCGCTCGTCGGCGCGGCTTAACACTCGCTCAAAGGAACTCACATGGAATGGCTGACCAACCCGGAAATCTGGGTTGCCTTCTTCACCTTGACCGCCCTGGAAATTGTCCTGGGCATCGACAACATCATCATGATTTCGATCCTGGTCAGCCGCATGCCCAAGCACATGCAGGCGCGCACCCGGATTTTCGGCCTGGCCCTGGCCATGATCACGCGGATCCTGTTGCTGTTGTCCATCACCTGGGTCATGCGCCTGACCGCCGATCTGTTCGAAGTGTTCGGCCAGGGCATCTCCGGACGTGACCTGATCCTGTTCTTCGGCGGCCTGTTCCTGCTGTGGAAAAGCTCCCAGGAGATGTACCACGCGCTGGAAGGCGAAGATGAAACCAACGAGGCGCCTTCGGGCAAGGGCGGCAATTTCATCTACACCATCATCCAGATCGCGATCATCGACATCGTGTTCTCCCTGGACTCGGTCATCACCGCCGTCGGCATGGTTTCCCATGTGCCGGTGATGGTGGCGGCGATCATCGTCGCCGTGCTGGTGATGATGCTGGCCTCGGCGACCATCAGTGAGTTCATCGACAAGCACCCGTCGCTGAAGATGCTGGCGCTGTCGTTCCTGCTGGTGGTCGGTACCGTGCTGATCGCCGAGTCGTTCGACGTGCATGTGCCAAAAGGCTACGTCTACTTCGCCATGGCGTTCTCCCTGGCGGTGGAAGCCATCAACATCAAGATGCGCACTGCGATTGCACGCAAGCGCAAGCAGCAGGACCCGGTGAAACTGCGCAAGGATATGCCGGGTCAGTAATGGCGTGGGGCATTTGAATGAAGGGGCTCTTTGGAGCCCCTTTTTCATGCCGGTATGAAAGTGGCCCGCTCCCACAGGCCCGCGCTCGCCTGATCGATATAGGAGGCTTCAAGATCGTCGGCGTATTTCTATGACAGTTTTGTTTCAAACGATTCTTTAGCTGTGCAATGCTGGCGCCCGAACCGTTCGCCAACTACAGCTTAAGTACAAGAAAGAAGAATGTGGCATCGTCAATTTGTCCCTTTGGGACGCTAACAGGGGGCTCCTCATGCTGACCCTGCTGAATTTGCTCTCCGCCGTCGCCCTGCTGATCTGGGGCACGCATATCGTGCGTACCGGCATCTTGCGGGTCTATGGCTCGAACCTGCGCCATGTCATCGGCCAGAACATGTCCCGGCGCTGGCTGGCCTTTGTCGCGGGGATCATGGTCACGGCCATGGTCCAGAGCAGCAACGCCACGGCCATGCTCGTCACCTCGTTCGTCGGCCAGGGCCTGATGGCGCTGACCCCGGCCCTGGCGACCATGCTCGGCGCCGATGTCGGCACCGCGCTGATGGCACGGGTGCTGACCCTCGACCTGTCGTGGCTGTCGCCGCTGCTGATTTTCCTCGGGGTGATTTTTTTCCTGTCGCGCAAACAGACCCGCGTCGGGCAAATGGGTCGGGTCGGCATCGGCCTGGGCCTGATCATCCTGGCCCTGCAATTGATCGTCGAAGCCGCGACGCCCATCACCCATGCCCAGGGCGTGAAAGTGATCTTCGCCTCGCTGACGGGCGACATCCTGCTCGATGCGTTGGTCGGCGCGATGTTCGCGATGATCTCCTACTCCAGCCTGGCGGCCGTGCTGCTGACCGCCACACTGGCCGGCGCTGCGGTGATCAGCCTGCCGGTGGCCATCGGCCTGGTGATTGGCGCCAACATTGGTAGCGGCGTCCTGGCCTTTCTCAGCACCAGCATGCAGAACGCCGCCGGGCGCCAGGTGGCGTTGGGCAGCCTGTTGTACAAGCTGATCGGCCTGTTGCTGATCATTCCGGTACTCGATCCGCTGGTGGGCTGGCTGGACAGCCTGGATTTCAGCCCCCAGGAAACCGTCATTGGTTTCCATCTGCTCTATAACACCGTGCGTTGCCTGGTGCTGCTGCCCAGCGTCGGCCCCATGGCGCGGCTCTGTGCCTGGTTGCTGCCGGAACGTCCGGACACCAACGGCACGGCCAAGCCGCGACATCTGGACCCTACCGCCCTCGCCACTCCGAGCCTGGCGCTGGCGAACGCGGCCCGGGAAACCCTGCGTATCGGCGACCTGATCGAAAACATGCTCGAAGCCATGCTGGACGTGCTGCGCGGCCAGCAGACCGCGGTGACCCAGGACGTGCGGCGCATGAGCGATGACGTCGAGGCGCTGTGCAGTGCAATCAAGTTGTACATGGCGCAAATGCCCCGTGAAGACCTCAGCGAACAGGACAGCCGCCGCTGGGCGGAGATCATCGAACTGGCGATCAACCTCAAATTCGCCAGCGACCTGATCGAGCGCATGTTGCGCAAGGTCCAGCAACAGAAGACCTCGCAACGTCGCTCCTTTTCCGACGTGGGCCTGGAGGAGTTGGCGGGGCTGCACAGTCACTTGATCGCCAACTTGCGGCTGGGGCTGTCGGTATTCCTCAGTGCCGACCGGGAAAGCGCCCGCCAGTTGCTGCGTGAGAAACGTCGCTTTCGGGCGCAGGAACGGCGCATGGCCCATGCCCACGTCAGCCGCTTGCAGCGCAAGGTCGTGCAAAGCCTGGAGACCAGCTCCCTTCACTTGGAGCTGATTGCCGACATGAGGCGCCTCAATTCGCTGTTTTGCGGCAGTGCCTATGTGGTCCTGGAGACCGCCGAGATAGGCGCACTGGCGGCGGATGAAATTAGCGACATTACCCATTCGCCGTGAACGACTGGCGCATTGGTCAGTCAGTAACATTGGCTCGGGCCTGAAACCGTTCACCGGCCCGCCTGCTCCCGTTGTCATGAATACCGCATAGATTCGATAGGGGGAGCGAGCCGACTCCGGGCGACGATCCGCCGATGACGGCCTGCCCGGCACCATGGACCTCCACTCAGCCGCCAGGAAGCCCTTATGCGTTGTCTGTTGTTCGCCTTTCTTTTACTCGGCTCACTGCCCGTGGTCGCCCTGGACCGGTTCCAGGTCGAAGGCTATACGTTGCCCAACGGCATGCAGCTGATGCTCAAGCCGGGCAGCGAGCGCGGGCATGTGGCGATCCGCCTGGTGGTCGGCGTGGGCCTGGACGACTTCAGTTGCGCCGACAAGGAACTGCCGCATCTGCTCGAACACCTGCTGTTCAGCGGCGTCGATGAGAGTGGTGAAGGCGGCCTGGAAGAGCGCATGCAGGCCTTGGGTGGCGAGTGGAATGCCTTCACGAGCAACGCCGACACCACGTTCGTGATCGAGGCGCCGGCACGCAATCAACGCAAGATCCTGGACCTGCTGCTGGCGCTGTTGACCCGCACCCGCATCGATGAAAAAGCCCTGGAGGCGGCCAAGCGGGTGGTTGAACGCGAGGACGGCGGCCACTACACCCACCTGCAACGCTGGCTCGATCACCAGGACCTGGGCCACAAGGCCAGCAACCAGTTGGCGGTTGAGCTGGGCCTGCGCTGCGCGGAACGGGCCGAGGTCGGGCGCCATACCCTCGCCCGACTCGAACAAGTGCGCAAGGCCTGGTATGCACCGAACAACATGACCCTGATCGTGGTCGGCGACCTCGACCGACTGTTGCCGGCCTACCTGGAGCGCGCCTTTGGCGAACTCGAGCCGGTGGAGCCCAGCCCACACGAGGCGCTGCCACAGATCCGCTACAAGGCGGTCACCAAGCGCAACCTGATCCATGGCCTGGTCGGCAATAGCGCCAAGCTTCATTGGCTGTTCCCGGAGCCGGTGCTGGATGAGCAGCATGACGAAACCTTCGACCTGCTCAAGGATTACCTGGACTGGGCGCTCTATCGCCAATTGCGCCTGGCCCGTGGCTTGTCCTACGGGCCGTGGACCGAACGCGAGGTGTTCGGCGGCGTCGGCTTCTTCAGCCTGAACGCGGACCTGTCCCGCGAAGACTTGCCCGAAGCCGAACAGGCGCTGGAAGAACTGCGCAAGAGATTGCTCAAGGATGGCCTGGACCCCGCCGATTTCGTGCGCATCAAACGTGCAGCCATTGCCCATCAGTCCTGGGCGGTTCAAGGCAACAGCGCACTGGCCGATTACTACTGGGGCGCCCTGGGCGATTATGAAGACGGCCGTTTCGCCAACCCGGCCCTGCGCCTGCAGGAGGTGAGCCTGGAACAGGCCAACGTGGCCCTGCGCGAGCTGCTCAAGGACCCGGGTTACCTGCGCATCGAAAAGCCGTTGCTCAGTGACGATGAGCTCGTCTGGGGGCTGGGCGGTCTGCTGGGGGTGCTGTTGCTTGGGTTGGTGGTGTGGCAAGTGCGTCGGCGGGCCCGACCAGAATCTGGTTGATCCGCCCTGGGGGAGCTTGCTCGCGATGACTCCAGCCCAGGGCAACTCAAATCCCGTGGCGAGGGAGCTTGCTCCCGCTCGGCTGCGCAGCAGGCGCAAACCGGGCGATGCGATTTACCTGGATAAATGCTGGGGCCTGCTTCGCAGGCCAGCGGGAGCAAGCTCCCTCGCCACAAAAGAGCATCACGGCACGCGTCGCGATCCTCGCCATGTCACCGCCCTGACGATACTCTGTCAGGGATATTTCCTACGACTTACTGCGAAACTACCGAATGCAAAACCTGACGGTCTATATCCAGCGCCTCCTTGAATTGATGAAGCGCTATCCAGGGGTCATTGCGCTCGGTGGCTTCATTTCCGGGGTCGGCAGCTTCATGCTGGTGGATCGCCAGCAGGGCCTGGCGACCTGGATCGCCATCATGATGCTGGTGAGCTGGCTCTGGCTGATGGTCGAGAACAGCATGACCCGGCTGTTCGCGCGGATTTTCAAACGGGAAATCCCCCAGCCGCTGTTGCGCTACGCCACGCAGATGATTCACCAGGAAAGCCTGTTTTTCGTCCTGCCGTTTTTCTTCATCACCACCACCTGGAACAGCAGCCAACTGCTTTTCACCGGCCTGCTGACGATCGCGGCGCTGATCTCGATCACCGACCCGCTGTACTACAAATGGCTGGCGCCTCGGCGCTGGGCGTTCCTGGCCTTGCACACGCTGACGCTATTCGCCGCCCTGCTCACCGCGCTGCCGGTGATCCTGCACCTGACCACCGACCAAAGCTTCAAGCTGGCGCTGGGCATTGCGATGCTGCTGTCGTTTCCCAGCCTGGCCTCGATCTTCCCGATCCGCACCGTGCGCAACGCCCTCGCCATTTTGTGTATCACCGTCGGGATTGGCGCCGCCGGCTGGGTGCTGCGCTCCTGGGTGCCACCGGCCACGCTGTGGATGACCGAAGTGGCGATCAGCACCCAACTGGAAGATCGCACGCCGGGCGCCAGCCTCAAGGAAGTCAGCGCGGCCCAGATTCGCGGCAACGGCCTGTACGCCTACACCGCGATCAACGCGCCACGTGGGCTCGACGAGCGGATCTATCACGTCTGGCAGTTCAACGGTAAAGAAGTCGACCGCATCGCCCTGGACATCCACGGCGGGCGCAAGGAAGGCTATCGCGCCTGGACCCACAAGCAGAACTTCCCGCAAGACCCGACGGGCAAATGGCAGGTGCGGGTGCTGACGGAAAATGGTCAGATGATCGGCGTGTTGCGTTTCAACGTGGGCGCTGACGCACCCGAGGCAAAATAACGGCGGTCGTGCTATTAGGTAGCGCTGTTCAAGTCGAACGAGCATGGAGCTTATGACCCTCGGATCCCACACTGGCACAGCCCGGCTGGACACGTCTCGCTCTCCGGCCCGACTCTGGGTCGGCGGCGACTGGACGCTGGCCCATTACGCGCAGCTCAAGCGCTTGAGCGAATCCTTGAGCGGCCACTACGACGAGCACACCCTGATCGATCTCAACGGCCTCGGCGCCCTCGACACTGCCGGGGCTTCGTTGCTGGTGGAACTGCTGGGCTCCGAACGGCTGGGCAAGACCACCGAGCACCCCGATTGCAGCTTGCCGGCCGCCGAGCGGGCGCTGTTGCAGACGGTCTATTGCTCGCTGACGGACTTCTGTGTGCCGGTGAAAGAGCCGCAGGTCAGCGTGCTGACACAACTGCTGACCCGTATCGGCCGCGCCGTGGAAAAAGTCTGGCAAGACACCCTGCAACTGCTGGGTTTTGTCGGCCTGATTCTGGAAACCCTGGCCCGCAACCTGTTTCACCCCAGGCGCTGGCGCATGACAGCGATGGTCGTTCACATCGAACAGACCGGCCTGGACGCAGCCCCCATCGTCGCCCTGCTGACGTTCCTGGTGGGCGCAGTGGTGGCCTTTCTCGGCGCAACGGTGCTGGCCGATTTCGGCGCCAGCATCTTTACCGTGGACCTGGTGGCGTTCTCGTTCCTGCGTGAATTCGGCGTGTTGCTGACGGCGATCCTCATGGCGGGCCGCACCGCCAGCGCGTTCACCGCGCAGATTGGCTCGATGAAGGCCAACGAAGAAATCGACGCGATCCGCACCCTGGGCCTCGATCCGGTCGAGTTGCTGGTGATTCCACGGGTACTGGCGCTGTTGGTGGCGCTGCCGATGCTGACCTTCCTGGCCATGCTCTCGGGCATTATCGGTGGCGGCGTGGTTTGCGCTTTGTCGCTGGGTATTTCACCGGCCATGTTCCTCACGCTGTTGCAGTCGGACATTGGCGTGCAGCATTTCCTGGTGGGGATGGTCAAGGCGCCGATCTTTGCCTTCCTGATCGCTGCCGTGGGTTGCCTGGAAGGTTTCAAGGTCAGTGGCAGTGCCGAATCGGTCGGGGCTCACACCACGTCCAGCGTGGTGCAGTCGATTTTCGTGGTGATTGTGCTCGATGCCGTGGCCGCGCTGTTTTTCATGGAGATGAATTGGTGAGCCAACCCTTGCGACCGCCCACCGAGACGGTGATTCAAGTGCGCGGCCTGTGCAATCGCTTTGGCCGCCAGAGCGTGCATGAAAACCTCGACCTGGACGTGTACAAGGGCGAGATCCTTGCCGTGGTCGGCGGCTCCGGCAGCGGCAAATCGGTGCTGCTGCGCAGCATCGTCGGCCTGAACCGGCCCAGCGAAGGTTCCGTGCGGGTGTTCGGCGAGGACTTGCCGAGCCTGCCCCCGGAACAACGTTCGCGGGTGGAACGGCGCTTTGGCGTGTTGTTCCAGAAAGGCGCGCTGTTCTCATCATTGACCGTGACAGAAAACGTCGCCCTGCCGCTGATCGAACACGCCGGGCTCAGCCGGGCCGACGCCGAGCACCTGGCGGCGGTGAAGCTGGCCTTGGCCGGGCTGCCACTCTCGGCCGCAGACAAGTACCCCGCCTCGCTGTCCGGTGGCATGATCAAGCGCGCCGCCCTGGCCCGTGCGCTGGCCCTGGACCCGGACATTCTGTTTCTCGACGAACCCACCGCCGGCCTCGATCCGATCGGTGCGGCGGCGTTCGACCAATTGATCCTGACACTGCGCGATGCCCTGGGCCTGAGCGTGTTCCTGGTCACCCACGACCTGGACACCCTCTACACCATCACCGACCGGGTGGCGGTACTGGCGCAGAAAAAAGTCCTGGTGGCCGATGTCATCGACAAGGTGTCGGAAACCGACGACGCCTGGATTCACGAATACTTCCATGGCCCTCGCGGCCGCGCGGCGTTATCGGCCGCTACACAATCGAACGAGGTTTGACATGGAAACCCGAGCCCATCATGTGCTGATCGGCCTGTTCACCGTCATTGTGGTGGCTGGCGCCCTGTTGTTTGGCCTGTGGCTGGCCAAGTCCAACGTGGACAGCGAATTCAAGTACTACGAAGTGGTGTTCAACGAGGCGGTCAGCGGGTTGTCCCGGGGCAGCTCGGTGGAATACAGCGGGATCAAGGTCGGCGACGTCGTCAACCTGCGCCTGGACCCGAACGACCCGCGCCGGGTTCTGGCGCAGGTGCGCTTGAGTGGGGAAACGCCAATCAAGCAAGACACCCAGGCCAAGCTGGCACTGACCGGCATTACCGGCACCTCGATTATCCAGCTCAGTGGCGGTACGCCCCAGAGCCCGGCATTGACCGGGCACGACGGGGAACCGCCAGTGATCATCGCCGCGCCCTCGCCTATTGCCCGCTTGCTCAACAACAGCGATGACTTGATGACCAGCATCAACCTGCTGCTGCACAACGCCAATGAGGTGTTTTCCTCGGACAACGTCCAAAGCCTGGGCAAGACGCTCGAGCATCTGGAGCAAACCACCGGGGTCATTGCCGAGCAGCGCGGCGATATTCGCCAGGCCATGCAGCAACTGGCGTCCATCGGCAAACAGGCCAGCGCCACGCTGGAACAGACCACGGCGTTGATGCGCAACGCCAATGGTTTGCTCAACGACCAGGGCAAACAGGCGTTCGGTAGTGCCGGCCAGGCCATGCAATCCCTGGCCCGCAGCACGGCAACCCTCGACAAACTGCTGAACGACAATCGCGATTCGTTGAATAACGGCATGCAGGGCCTCAATGCCCTGGCGCCAGCCGTGCGTGAACTGCGCGAAACCCTGAGCGCCCTGCGGGGAATCTCCCGGCGCCTGGATGCCAACCCCAGCGGCTATTTGCTGGGCAACGACAAGGACAAGGAGTTCACGCCATGAAGCCGTGCAACCGGTTTATCCGCCCTATCCTCTTACTGGCAGGATTGCTCCTGGTGGGCGGTTGCTCGATTTTGCCCAAGGCCGAACCCTCGGATGTGTATCGCTTGCCCGTCACCCAGGCCCCCGCGTCTGCGGGCCCGGCGGTGAGCTGGTCGCTGCGCCTGGCCAGCCCCCAGGCCAGCGAAGTGCTCAACAGCCCGAAAATCGCGGTCATTCCCCAAGGCAATCTGTTCAGCAGCTACGCCGCCTCGCGCTGGAGCGACCCAGCCCCCGTGCTGTTGCGCAACCGCTTGCTCGATGGCTTCGCCCAGGATGGACGCGTCAGGTTGTTGAGCGTCGCCGACAGCAACCTGCAAGCGGATCTGGAGCTGGGCGGGCAATTGCAGGCGTTCCAGACCGAATACCTGGGCACTGCGGCCAGCGTGGTGATTCGCCTGGACGCGCTGCTGGTGCGCGGCTTCGACCAGCGCATCCTGGCCAGTCGCCGTTTTGAAGTGCGCCAGCCGTTGAGCGATGTGAAAGTACCGGCGGTGGTGGACGGCTTTGGCCGGGCCGGCGACCGGCTGACGGCCGAAGTGGTGGCCTGGACATTGGAGCAAGGCCAGCGTTTCGCAACGCCGACTCAACCCTAGAGGCGGCGGGAAGACTCAGGTCAACCGAAGAACCAGTAGCAAACGCCAATCGCCGCCACGACCCCGGCCAACTCCGCCAGCAGCGCGCACCCCACGGCATGGCGTGCCCGCTGGATGCCCACGGCGCCGAAATAGACCGCCAGCACGTAGAACGTGGTCTCGGTGCTGCCCTGGATGGTCGCCGCCACCAGGGCCGGGAAGCTGTCGACGCCGGAGGTCTTCATGGTCTCGATCAACATCGCCCGGGCGGCGCTGCCGGAAAACGGCTTGACCATGGCGGTCGGCAAGGCATCGACGAAACGCGTATCCCAGCCGGCCCACTCCACCAGGTGGCGAATGCCGTCGAGGCCGAAATCCAGCGCCCCCGAGGCGCGCAGTACACCCACGGCACAAAGCATTGCCACCAGGTACGGCAGCAAGGTCTTGGCGACGTCGAAGCCCTCTTTGGCGCCCTCGATGAAGGTTTCGTACACCTTGACCTTGCGCAGCGCGCCCACCACCAGGAACAGGATGATCAGGCCAAACAGAGTCAGGTTGCCCAGGATCGATGACAACCCCGCCAGCGCCGTGGCCGAAAGCGTTGCCAGCAGCGCCATGAAACCACCCAGCACCAGCGCACCCGGGATCAGATAAGCCAGCACCACCGGGTCCCACAACCGCAGGCGCTGCATGAACGCCACCGACAGCAGCCCCATCAGGGTCGAGGCGCTGGTGGCGAGCAGGATCGGCAGGAACACCAGGGTCGGGTCCGGCGCGCCTTGCTGTGCGCGGTACATGAAGATCGTCACCGGCAGCAGCGTCAGCGACGAGGCGTTGAGCACCAGGAACAGGATCTGCGCATTGCTGGCGATAGTCGGGCTGGGGTTGAGATCTTGCAGGGCGCGCATGGCCTTGAGGCCGATGGGGGTGGCTGCGTTGTCCAGTCCCAGGCCGTTGGCGGCGAAGTTGAGGGTGATCAGGCCGATCGCCGGGTGGCCGGCAGGCACTTGCGGCATCAAGCGCAAGAACAGCGGCCCGAGGGCCTTGGCCAGCCAGTCGACGATGCCGGCCTTTTCGGCGATGCGCAGGAAGCCCAGCCACAGGGTCAAGGTGCCGAACAGCAGGACCATGACCTCCACCGACAACTTGGCCATGGCGAAAATGCTTTCCACCATGGCCGCGAAGATCCCGGCGTTGCCGCCGATCAACCACTGCGCCAGCGCCGACACGGCAGCCACGATAAAGAAGCCAAGCCAAAGGCCATTGAGCATCAGTTAAATCCCCCGAAGATGCCGCGAATGATAGCGGGGCTGGCAGAAACGACAAACCCCGGATTGCTCCGGGGTTTAATAGTCACTGCAGCCCCCTGTGTGCGAGCTTGCTCGCGATGGCGTCGGCTCAGTCAGTATTGATGTTTGCTGACACACCGCAATCGCGAGCAAGCTCGCTCCCACAGGGGGGTAGGCGCATCAATGGCTGGAGGGTTCCCCCGCCGGCAGCGGCTCCTTGCTGCGCCAGTGCGGCAGGGAGTTCCAGTAGCGCTGGCCCTTGGCATCGTCGTACATGCCTTCCCAGCGAGCGATGACCAGCACGGCCAGGGCGTTGCCGATGACGTTCAGCGCAGTACGGGCCATGTCCATGATGCGGTCCACACCGGCAATGAAGGCCAGGCCTTCCAGCGGAATGCCCACGCTGCCCAAGGTCGCCAGCAGCACCACGAACGACACGCCCGGCACACCGGCGATGCCTTTGGAGGTGACCATCAAGGTCAGCACCAGCAGCAATTGCTGGCTGATGGACAGGTCGATGCCGTACAACTGGGCGATGAAAATCGCCGCGATGCTCTGGTACAGAGTCGAACCGTCGAGGTTGAACGAATAACCGGTGGGCACCACAAAGCTGCAGATGGCTTTCGGCGCGCCGTAGGCTTCCATCTTCTCGATCACGCGTGGCAGCACGGTTTCGGAACTGGCGGTGGAATAGGCCAGCACCAGCTCATCCTTGAAGATGCGCATCAACTTGAGCACCGAGAAGCCGAACAGGCGGGCGATCACGCCCAGCACCACGAAGGCAAAGAAGGCGATGGCGACGTAAACCAGGATCACCAGCTTCGCCAGCGGCAGCAGCGACGCGAAACCGAAGTTGGCAACGGTCACCGCGATCAGGGCGAACACGCCGATGGGGGCGTATTGCATGATCATGTGGGTGACCTTGAACATGCTTTCCGACACGCCCTGGAACATTTTCACCAGCGGATCGCGCAGGTCCGATTGCAGGCTGGACAGGCCCAGGCCAAACAATACGGAGAAGAAAATGATCGGCAGCATCTCGCCACGCGCAACGGCGGCGAAGATGTTCGACGGGATCAGGTTGAGGATGGTCTGGATGAACGCATGTTCATGCTGGACTTCCGCGGCCGTGGCCTGGTACTTGGAGATATCCACTGTACCCAGGGTGCTCATGTCGATGCCACTGCCCGGCTGGAAGAAGTTGGCCAGCAGCAGGCCGACGACGATGGCGATGGTGGTGACGACTTCGAAGTAAAGGATGGTCTTGAGACCGATGCGCCCGAGCTTCTTGGCATCACCGACCCCGGCGATGCCGACGATCAGCGAGGAAATCACGATCGGGATCACGATCATCTTGATCAGACGGATAAAGATATCGCCCGCCGGTTGCAGCACATTGCTGATCCACCAGGCCTTCTCGGCACTGAAATGGTTGAGCAGCGCGCCCAATGCAATCCCGAGCACCAGACCGATGAGGATCTGCCAGGCGAGGCTTAGTCGTGCCTTCTTCATATTGTTACCCTTACTTCAGTTGGACTCGGACAGTGGCGCGAATGGATCGTCGATGACGAAAAACACTCATGCCCCTGCCCCCGTATAAGGTCACCCCGAGCGCGTTAGCGGCTTACTGGCAGGCGAAAAAAGGCGCAACTATTGCGATGCAAGGGGGGCTCGTCTAATGCCATAAACGCCTACCCCATGCCGAATCGGCATGAGATTTTTCAAACGAAACCCGCCTTCCAAGCGGTTCGAATGCGACATTTATGCAGGCATAAGTGCCGTGAACCGGCCGTTTCAGCGTAGCTGGGCTTTCTCTCGCAAGTGTGGGGAACCGATGAAACGGCAGCGACTCAAAACGCGGCCCATGGGAGAAATTACCTCGGCATTCTCCGATATACGGTTGGGCAAAGGGGGATAAATCGGCGGAAGGAGACAAAATGCCGCATCGCCGAGGGACTTGCCGCGGCCAATCCACCCACCGCTCTGGCGCACGCATTTTGCGAACAAGAAGCTCTACGCAAGTTCGCCAAGCCGCGATGGCTTTGCGAACTTGCGTCGCAGCTTTTACCTGACCCGGCCCTTTCGCAGGCACCCCTTGTGCCCGTAGGTCACTCCGACTCTCATCAGTCAGAACGTCCCAGCCCCTTGGTCATGCACCGGCCCTCCTCGGGCTGTGCAGCAGAGAAAAGCAGGGCTGCTTTTCCCATTTTCAGAATCAGTACCAGTTCGGATCTTTCTTGAGTTGTTCCATTAACAGTTTCTGCATACCTTCATCGGGCTTGCCGAGGAATCGGTAGTCGGCATGCCGCGTCGGGGACTTGTCGGCTGGCAGCCCCGCAGGGACTTCCACCAACATGGCATAGGCTTCGTCCTTGTCGAAACTGAAGGCGACGATCAGACGCTTGCTGCGACACGTTGCCTGGGTTTCACATAGCGGCCCCACCAAATACTTGTCGCCATCTTCTTCGACAGCATTCATCTGGTCCGAATCGCCCGCCAGGTTCATCACCCATTCGGGTAGACGTTCTTCTTTTTTCACGACGTGCTGCCAGGTCTCGCGATATTGCGCGTCGGCCTGCAGCAACTGGTTGACGCGCATCTGCCCGTCATTGGCAGCCATTGCCATGGCACTGCCGCCCAGCAACAGGGCGGCAGCCAGTCCTTTGAATGAAACGTTCATGGTCAGCCTCGGCCACGACGGCCAAAGAAGAAGGAAGCGATGAACATCACCAGGAACACAACAAAGAGAATCTTGGCGATGCCCGTGGCGGTGCCTGCGATACCACCGAAGCCCAGTACGGCGGCGATGATGGCAATGATCAGGAAGGTAATTGCCCAGCTCAACATGGTGATTCTCCTTACGCTTTTCTATTTAGTGAAGGTCTTGCGGTGATGGTTCCGGCGCAATGGACGACCGGTTCATCGGGTTAAAACACCCAGCGCT
Source organism: Pseudomonas sp. NFACC05-1 (assembly GCF_900100135.1). NCBI lineage: Bacteria > Pseudomonadati > Pseudomonadota > Gammaproteobacteria > Pseudomonadales > Pseudomonadaceae > Pseudomonas > Pseudomonas sp. NFACC05-1. The sequence continues at coordinate 116,840 of NZ_FMTR01000015.1, forward strand.
CTTCACGCGGCATGGCGCTCAATGGCTGGGCCTGGTCGACATCCATCATGCGCATTGAAGCGGACGCTTCTTCAAGGCTGCTGACGGCACTGAAATGGGTCTGTGGGGCACGATGAATCGAAACCTGCGGCGCTTGGGGCTGTTGGCTCTGATACCAGAGCAACCATTGCTGGCCCGTTACGAGGGTGACCAGCAGCGCCAAGGCAGCCCATGCGCCCTGCTGGACGTGCAGGGAAGAGAGGCGCAATGGGGCGGCACTTTTGAAGTGGGCGAAGCCAAATTGAGTGACACTTTGACGATTCATCCTGGAATTCCTCCCCACCCGAGTGCGGTGATCTGGTTGAGGCGCGCTACGCCACGTTGATCAGAGCATTGCAGTCGCCGTGCCAGGATTTTTTGTCAGATAAAAACCTTTAAAATCAATAATTTAATAAATAAGTGCAACATGCCGGGAGCGCATCCTGCACGATGGCGCAGGCGTCGGTCGTGCGTATTGCACGAATCAGCAGGAAAAGTCGTTAGATTGTTTTTGAATTGGCTGTCAGACACAGCTGTCGGAATGAGCGATGCGAACCGTCCGAACCGGACGATTCGTAAAAAAAGGAACTCAAATCAGGCTTTTAGGAGTCAGACGTCCACAGGGCCATTCTTGATGAGTAATATCCCCTCAGAATCGACCATGCAACTTGCCCGATTTTTCTGACACTAACCAACATCATTCATTAAAGGAGCGTAGGAAAAATGGAATCCGCCACTGAGCACCAAGGCCGCATTCTGCTGGTAGACGACGAGTCCGCCATCCTGCGTACATTCCGATACTGCCTGGAAGACGAAGGCTACAGCGTCGCCACCGCCAACAGCGCCGCCCAGGCCGACGCACTGCTGCAACGCCAGGTGTTCGACCTGTGTTTCCTCGACCTGCGCCTGGGGGAGGACAACGGCCTGGATGTCCTGGCACAAATGCGTATCCAGGCGCCCTGGATGCGCGTGGTCATCGTCACCGCTCACTCGGCAGTCGATACCGCGGTCGATGCGATCCAGGCCGGGGCGGCCGATTATCTGGTCAAGCCGTGCAGCCCCGATCAATTGCGCCTGGCGACCGCCAAGCAACTGGAAGTACGCCAGCTGTCGGCAAGGCTCGAAGCCCTTGAAGGGGAAGTGCGCAAACCCAAGGATGGCCTGGACTCCCACAGCCCAGCGATGAAAGTCGTCCTGGAAACCGCGCGCCAGGTCGCCAGCACCGACGCCAACATCCTGATCCTCGGCGAGTCCGGCACCGGCAAGGGCGAGCTGGCCCAGGCGATCCATGGCTGGAGCAAGCGGGCGAAGAAGTCCTGCGTCACCATCAATTGCCCGTCGCTGACCGCTGAACTGATGGAAAGCGAATTGTTCGGCCATAGCCGTGGGGCTTTCACCGGGGCCAGCGAGAGTACGTTGGGTCGGGTCAACCAGGCCGACGGCGGCACGCTGTTTCTCGACGAGATCGGCGATTTTCCTCTGACATTGCAACCCAAGTTATTGCGTTTCATCCAGGACAAGGAATATGAGCGGGTAGGGGATCCAGTCACCCGTCGCGCCGACGTACGGATTCTCGCAGCGACCAACCTCAACCTCGAAGACATGGTGCGCGACGGACGTTTTCGCGAAGACCTGCTGTATCGCCTGAACGTCATCACCCTGCACCTGCCGCCATTGCGAGAGCGCGCCGAAGACATCCTGACCCTGGCCGACCGCTTCCTGGCCCGCTTCGTCAAGGAATACGCGCGCCCGGCCCGGGGTTTCAGCGACGAAGCGCGCGAAGCGCTGCTAGGCTATCGCTGGCCGGGCAACATCCGGGAACTGCGCAATGTGGTCGAGCGCGCCAGCATCATCTGCCCTCAGGAAAAAGTCGAAATCAGTCACTTGGGCATGGCCGAGCAACCGGTCAACAATGCGCCGCGCATCGGCGCCGCGCTGAGCCTCGACGAATTGGAAAAAGCCCACATCGGCGCGGTGCTGGCCACGGCCGACACCCTCGACCAGGCGGCCAAGACCTTGGGTATCGATGCCTCCACGCTGTACCGCAAACGCAAGCAGTACAACCTGTGAGCGACACCTTATGAAACTGGCGATGAAGCTGCGCACACGACTGTTTCTCAGTATCTCGGCCCTGATCACCGTGGCCCTGCTGGGATTGGTGCTTGGCCTGGTCAGCGTGATGCAGATGGCCAATACCCAGGAACAATCGGTACGCGATAACTTCATCCTGCTGGACCTGGGCCTCAAGCTGCGCCAGACGCTCGGCGATCAGTTGATGATCATGCTCGACGACAAGCCCGACCTGGCTGTGCTGGAGGCCTCCAAGCAGCAATACCTGGCGCTGATCGACGAAGGCATCGCCCACGAACAGGGGCTGGATGAAGCGGCAGTCAGCTTCAGCAGGGCCAAGGCCGACTACATTGAGTTTTTTGAAGCCTTCACCGCGTCTCGCCAGCAGCCGAGCCAGCTCGCGAACATCAAGGACCTCACCGAAAAATTCAATGTGCTGCGCAATGGACTGATCGAGGGCTATCGCCGGGCCCTGACCAACATCAGTGAAACCCAGGATCGCGCCCGTGAGCGCGCGATGTGGATTTCCGGACTGCTGGGGTTGGTGGGGTTTGCGGTGCTGATCATCGGGTTTATCACGGCCCATGGCATTGCCCGGCGTTTCGGCGCGCCGATCGAGGTACTGGCCGCGGCGGCGGACGACATCGGCCAAGGCAATTTCGAGGTCACGCTACCCGTGTCCTCGGCCGCTGAGTTGAATCTCCTGACCCGTCGCTTCGGGGTCATGGCCGAGGCCTTGCGTGAGCATCAGGCCACCAACGTCGATGAGCTGCTCGCCGGTCAGCAACGTTTGCAAGCCGTGCTCGACAGCATCGACGACGGCTTGCTGATGATCGACCGCAAAGGTCAGCTGGAGCACCTCAACCCGGTGGCCCAGCGTCAATTGGGCTGGGATGAGGAACGCCTCGGCCAAGGACTGGGCGAGGCGCTGGGACGCCTTGAACTGGATGAAGAATTGCACCTGGTGCTGCGCGGTGGAAGCCTGGAGCGCGCGCCGGAAGACCTGAGCGTCGAAGTGGATGGCGAGTCGCGGGTGCTCACCTACAGCCTCACCCCGGTCAGTCATACCCAGGGCCACATTCTCGGCGCGGTCATGGTGCTGCATGACGTCACCGAGCAGCGCGCCTTCGAACGGGTGCGCAGCGAGTTCGTCTTGCGTGCCTCCCATGAGCTGCGCACGCCCGTGACGGGCATGCACATGGCCTTCGGCCTGTTACAGGAGCGCCTGCATTTTTCAGAAGAGTCGCGCGAGGCCGACCTGCTCAACACCGTCACAGAAGAAATGCAGCGACTGATGCAGCTCATCAATGACCTGCTGAACTTCTCTCGCTACCAGAACGGCCTGCAGAAGTTGACCCTGGCGCCTTGTTCCATCGACGATCTACTGGAAGCGGCCCGGTTGCGGTTTGCCGAGCAGGCCCAAACCAAGGGTATCGAGCTGCTGGTGGCGATCCAGGGCCCGCTCCCGCGCCTGCATGCCGACGCTGCGCAATTGGATCGCGTGCTCGATAACCTGATCGATAACGCCATGCGCCACACCGCCGAAAACGGCCAGATCCGCTTGCAGGCCCGACGGCATGGCGAGCGGGTGATCATCAGCGTCGAAGACAACGGTGAAGGCATTGCCTACGGCCAGCAGGGACGGATCTTCGAACCTTTCGTCCAGGTCGGACGCAAGAAGGGGGGGGCGGGCCTCGGCCTGGCGCTGTGCAAGGAGATCGTCCAGCTCCACGGCGGGCGCATGGGTGTTTATTCAAGGCCGGGGCAGGGCACACAGTTCTACATGGCGCTGGCAGTCTGAGCTCATGGCCTGAGGAGACTCAGGCTTCGTCATCGAGGCGCCGACCACGCAGGCGCCGGCCACGGGTAATCAGTTCAATGAGCTGAACCGCGCTGAGGGCATGGGCAAACAGCCAGCCCTGGCCGAACCTCACCCCTTCGCTGCTCAAATAGGAAGCCTGGGCTTCATGCTCGATGCCTTCGGCTATCACCTTGAGTTGCAGCGCATGGGCCATGCGAATGATATGCGGGGCCACGCCGCTGCTGGCGGCATCGTGGCCCAAGGCGTCGATGAAGGCCTTGTCGATTTTCAGGCAGTCCACCGGCAGGGTTTGCAGGTAGGCCAGGCTGCAATAACCGGTGCCGAAATCGTCGATCAACACCTGATGCCCGACGTCGCGCAGCGATTGCAGGTTATCCCGGGCGACCAACACATCGACCAGCCCACGCTCGGTCACTTCGAAGGCAATCTGGTGCGCCGACACGCGATGCAGCGCCAGCAGGCGGGCGATCACTTCGCCAATACGCGGCACCATCACATCGCAGGCCGCCAGATTCACCGAGATATACAGCTGCGGATTGGCCCGCAACAGCTGGCCCAATTGATCGAACAGCCGCTGCAGCACGAAATCGGTGATCTGGCGGATCTGCCCCGTGTTCTCGGCCATCGGGATAAACAGGTCCGGGCTCGTCAGGGTGCCGTCCGGTCGTCGCCAGCGCAGCAAGGCCTCCGCCCCGACACAGTTACGGCTGCTCAGGTCGAAAATAGGCTGGTAAAGCACCTGCAATTCACCACGCCGGATAGCCCCATGCAGTTCGGCGTCCATGGACTGGCGCTGACGCGCCAGCAGAAACACCTGGAAACCAATCCCCAGGCCCAGCATCAGGCTGATGGGCAGCATCCACCAGGCATTGGCCGGAACCTTAAAACCGTTGCGCTGGGCGATAAGCACCAGTTGATAGACCGGGCTTTCGGTCGGCATCCGATAGATCAACCGGTTCTGCGTCACTTGCAAGGCATTGTGGCTTTTCGGTGGCCAAGGTTCGACCGGCGGCCAGTGTTGGTCCGTCCCGAGCACGGGAATGGCCCGTTTACCGTTATCCAGGACAACCAGCAGGCTGCTGCCCGGTGGTAAATCGACCACATCGGTCAAATGCCCGCGGGACGTGGCCACCCGAAAGTTGCCGCGGCCCAGCATCAATGCGGCGCGGTCTTCGTCAGGCTCTGTGGTGGTGTTGAGCCAGTAATTGTAGGTCGGCCCGCGGATGTCGGGCGGGCGGGTCACTGACAAGCCGCCCTGGCGTGGACGATTGGAGCAGACGCCGCTGCCATCGATATACGCCGCCTCGTAGACAAAACGGTAGTTGAAGCTGACCTGTCGCAATGTGGCGATCATGTCGTCGTTGCATCCGCGCAACGGCTGGTTTTGCAAGTCGTCGAGGCTTTCACGCAATTGCCCGAAAAGCTGTTCCAGGCGCTGCAGAAAGCGCTCGCCCTGGGCATTCATCTGGTCGCTTTCGCGCTGCTGGATCTGCTGCACGACCACGAACAGACTCCCCGCCAGCAGCAGGACGGTACTTAGGGCAGTTGCCACCATCGCCAGGAAAACGGGGCGATGGAGCCAGCTGTGTAGGGTTTCGCGGGTGGCCGTCATCATGGGTAATCCGAAAGTTACCAATGAGTTATAGCTTCTGATTTGGATTTGGCCCGATTCGTCAGACGGGCGTCATTATTTTGTCTGGTTGAGCACCTGCAGAATCGCCGCGCTTTGCGCATCCGGCGTGCCATCGAAGCGGGTCGGACGGTAGTGCATCTGGAAGGCGGCCAGCACATGGTGGGTGGCCACGTCCCACTCGCCGGTCTGCGGCGTCGGGTAGCCCAGGCGGGCCAGCTCGGCCTGGAACCAACCGGCAGGCGGCAGCTGCGGCGCAAAGACGGCCTGCTGGCGGGCGACGGCCTGTTCGTCTGGCCAGACTCCTAAACCAGCTTGCGCCAGGCGCTTCCAAGGGAACAGCGGGCCCGGATCGAGTTTGCGCAGCGGCGCGATGTCGCTGTGACCGATGATGCTGCGCGGGTTGATGCCGTTGCGCTGGATGATGTCCTTGAGCAATACGATCAAGGCCTGGACCTGGGCTTCGCTGTAGGGATACCAGAGGCGCCCGGTAGGCGTGTCGACAAAACCCGGATTGACGATTTCGATGCCGATGGAACTGGAATTGAGCCAGGTCCGGCCTTCCCATTCACTTTCCCCGGCATGCCAGGCGCGTTGGCTTTCATCCACCAGTTTGTAAATGGTCGCGCCTTTATCGTCGCCGATCAGGTAATGGGCACTGACTTCGCCATGAGTCAGCAGGGCCAGCGAGCGCTCCAGGGAAGCCGAGGTGTAATGCACCACCACGAATTGGATACGGTTGTCATGGTTGACGGAAGGATGACGGGTGTCGAGTCGCGGGCCACTGGCGCAGCCGGCCAGGATAAATAAAGAAACAATGAGCGAGAAAAATTTCATGGCGGAAGGCAATACGCACTGGGAGTAATGCAACAGTGTAACGTATCGCCTCGCGATGATCCGGTGCGCGCGGCGATATTAAACAAATTGGAACAATTAGCCCCTAGCCCAATTCCACATGGTTGCGCCCGGAACTTTTTGCCCGATAAAGCGCCTGATCGGCTCTTTTAAGCACCAAGTCGCTGTGTTCGCCGGGTTTGAAGGCGGTCAGGCCGATGGATACCGTCACCGTCACCGGCTCGCCCTTAAAATGAAACGGACAGCCTTCGATGGCCAGGCGCAGCGCCTCGGCCAGCTTGGCGCCAGCAGCCAGGGAGGTATTGGGCACCAGCAGCACAAACTCCTCGCCCCCAAAACGCGCAATGAAATCGCCGCTACGCAGGCGTTTACGCAGGACCGAGGCGATGAGTTTCAACACCCGGTCACCGGCCAGATGGCCATAGTTGTCATTGATGCGCTTGAAATGATCGAGATCGAGCATGGCCAGCAGCAAGCTGTTGCCGTGTTGTTGCCACTGGGCGACTTCATGTTCCAGACGCTCGGACCAGGCGGCGCGGTTGGGCAGCCCGGTGAGCGGATCAATCAGGGCTTTTTGCCGCTGTTCCTCGAGATTCTCCCGCACGACCTGGGCATCCTGCTCCATCAGCGCAACGCGATCGGCCAGGCTTTTCAGGCGAGCCGAGACCTCCTGCTCACGTTGATCACGTTGCTGGCGGTGGTGGTCCATCGTACCGAGCAAGCCTTCGAGGTGATTCTCGAGCACCTGCTTGAGGCCTTCCAGGTCATCGGCTTCCTTCACGCTGCTTTGCAGGCCGTCCACCTGCTCGCGAATCTGGGTATCCATTTCCCTGGAGGCCGACAGGTTTTCGGCGTGGTCTTCACTGGCGGCCTGCAGGCTGCTCTGGAATGACTCGAGCCGATCGTTGAGGCGCTGCAAGTACGCCTCGAATTCATGCTGGCCGGTGTCCGTGATGGCCAGCATCAGTACGGCCAGATCATCGAGGATCGGCAGCAACTCGTACCAGTTCAAGCCATTGCGCAGACGCTCACACATGGCTTCGGCTTGTGGTCGATGACGCTCGGGCAAGGTCAGGTCGCCCAAAAGGCCCAACAGCGTGTCTTCGATATGCTTGGCGACCGAACTGTAGGATGGCTCCGGCGAGTCGGGCAGGGCGTACTGGGCGTCAGCCACATCGGCGCCTTCCAGGGGCTCGTCGAGCTCCGCAGGCGGTAGCGAAGGGGCGGGCAGGGCCTGGGCAGGCTCCTCGGGCATCAGCTCGTCGGGATTCTCGAGTGCGGGCACCACAACCGGGGGTACTTCGGCGAGCGGCGTCAGCAGCGGCGCGGGCTCGGTTGCCTGGTCGTCCGACTCACTGGCGGGCTGAACCACTTCGGCTGCCGGTGCTGGAGCGGGCGCTGGAGCGATCTCGGTCTGCGGCGCAGTCGGGGCAACCGGTTCGGGCGTTGTCTCCAAGGCGGGCGCTTGCTCCGCCACCGAGGGCTGCGGTGCCGGTGCCGGTGCCGGTGCCGGTGCCGGTGCCGGTGCCGGTGCCGGTGCGACGGATTCTGCGGCCGTTGCCGGCGCCACGGCTACGGGCAGGGCCATTTCTGACGCAGGTGCCACGCGGGCCTGGGCAGGGTCGTGGGGCTGGGGCTGGGGTGTCGCGTCCTCATGGCCTTGGCCACCAAACAGCCGTTGCAGCAGGCCGGGGCGACTCGGTTCGACAGGGGCATCCAGGGCACTGAGTGCCTTGCCTTGCAAGCCGCTCAATTCGCTGAGCAGCAGCGGAATCTCCCGAGCCTGGCCGGCCCGATCCTCCAGTTGCTTGGCAAATTTCTTCAGCGGCCGCCTGACTTCCTTGGGCAGCGGCAGGCTCTGCAACTGGGCAACCAGGGCGGTCAACGCGGCGCTCGTCTGCTCGACCCGGGTCTCGCGGCGCTGCTCGGAATCGAGTACGGCTTTCTCCAGGCGCGGCAGCAGGGCAGCGAGGCCGGCATCCATGTCATTGGTGCGCACCACCTCGCGCATCTCTTTCATGCATTGATCGACAGCCCTGTCAGTGCCCTCGGCGGCCAGGGTGCTGCGCACCAGGCCACGACGCAGCAAGTCGAGCCGAGCCTCCCAACGGCGCTCAAGCTTTTCCTGCTGTTCGATACTCTTGAGGTACTTCTCTCTCCAGCGTTCGGCGTCGTCGCTCATTCATCGGATCCGCGAGGGGCAGGACTCAGCGCGGGAAACGCATCGGCCGTGAGCGAACCCGGCAAACGAATTTCGACCGCGACCGGCAGGTGATCGGAAATGGGTTGGGCCAGCACCTCGACACGTTCCAGGGTCAGGGTCGGGCTCAACAGGATATGGTCCAAGCAGCGCTGGGGGCGCCAGCTGGGGAATGTCGCTTCCAGTTGTGGAGCGAGCAGGCCGAGATCGCGCAGGGGCGAAGTCTGCAGCAAATCGGTGGCATGGGTGTTCATGTCGCCCATCAACACCTGGTGCTTGTAGCCGCCGATCAATTCGCGAATGTACGCCAGCTGCATCGTCCGGGTACGCGCCCCGAGCGCCAGGTGCATCATGACCACGACCAGCGCCTCGGGACCTTCGCCGAAACGCGCGAGGATCGCCCCGCGGCCCTTGGGTCCCGGCAACGGATGATCTTCGATCGCCCAGGGGCGCAAGCGACTCAACACGCCATTGCTGTGCTGGCCGAGACGCCCGAGGTTGCGATTGAGTTGCTGGTACCAGTAGGGAAAGGCGCCCAATTGGGCCAGGTGTTCCACCTGATTGACGTAGCCTGAGCGCAAGCTTCCGCCGTCGGCCTCTTGCAGGGCCACCAGGTCGAAGTCCTTGAGCAGGTCGCCGATTTTCTGCAAGTTCCCGGCACGCCCGGTGTGCGGCAGCAAATGTTGCCAGCCGCGAGTCAGGTAATGCCGGTAGCGCTCGGTGCTGATGCCCACCTGGATATTGAAGCTGAGCAGCCGCAAACGACTGTCGCCAGGCAGGCCCGTGGACAAGACATGATGCTCGTTGACCCGCGGTTCGTGCAGGCCAACGATGCGTTCGGTGCTCCAGCGGGCCATGGGCGTGGGCCGCGCTTAGTTGGCAGCAGCCTTGGTGGCCGCTCGCTCTTTGGCGATCAGCTGGTCGGCCAGTTGCAGGGCTTCATTTGCGCCACCGGCGGAGCCGATGTCAAAGCGGTATTTGCCGTTGACGACCATGGTCGGTACGCCAGTGATCTCGTATTTCTTCGCCAGCTCGCGGGCCTTCTTGATCTGGCCCTGGATGGCAAAGGAGTCGAACGTGGCGAGGAACTTGTCTTTGTCGACGCCCTGGGTGGCGAGGAAATCGGCCATCTCTTCTTTCTTGACCAGCTTCTTGCCTTCTTTCTGGATCGCGTTGAATACCGCGGCGTGGACCTTGTGCTCGACGCCCATGGCCTCGAGTGTCAGGAACATCTGGCCGTGGGCATCCCACGGGCCGCCGAACATGGCGGGGATACGCACGAAGTTAACGTCCGAAGGCAGTTTCTCGACCCATGGGTTGATAACCGGTTCAAAAGCGTAGCAATGCGGGCAGCCGTACCAGAACAGCTCCACGACTTCGATCTTGCCAGGCGCCGCCACCGGAACGGGGTTGGTCAATTCGACATAAGGTGCGGCAGGCTTTTCAGCCGCTTGGGCAGTTACGCCGAACAGGCTGGCGGCGACGAGCGCGGCGCTGATGATCAGATTACGCATGCTTTACTCCTGGACAATGAGGGGGCCTCGCGAGGCCTGTTTCTAAGACAGACCGTGGCGGGTTCAAGTTCTCTAGTGTAACGGCAGCGGCCACAAAAAAGGGCGGCCAAAGCCACCCTTTTGATGTTCGCATCGACAGATTAATCGAGCGTTAACGTTGCAAGGGATGTACGCCCCTTGCAACGCCAGCCAAAGGCCTCAGTGCAGGCCCTGGATGTAGCTGGATACCGCAGCGATATCTTCGTCGCTCAGCTTTTTCGCAATGCTCTGCATCGGCTTGGTATCGCCGTCGTTGGTCCGGCCACCCTCTTCTTTGCGGAAGTCGGTCAACTGCTTGCCTACGTACTGGGCATGCTGGCCGCCCAAGTGTGGGAAGCCGGCTGCCGCGTTGCCCTTGCCGTCAGGCGAGTGGCAGCCGGTGCAGGCTGGAAGCCCCTTGTTCAAGTCCCCCCCACGAAACAGCGCTTCACCACGGGCCACGAGTTTCGGATCGGCAGCGCCGACACTGCCCTTCTGGCTGGCGAAATACGCCGAGATGTCCGCCAGGTCCTGATCGCTCAGGTTGGTCAGCAGGCCGGTCATTTCCAGCACCGTGCGCTTGCCGGACTTGATGTCGTGCAGTTGCTTGTTCAGGTAACGTTCGCCCTGGCCCGCCAGTTTCGGAAAGTTGGGCGCCATGCTATTGCCATCCGGGCCGTGGCAGGCTCCGCATACGGCCGCCTTCGCCTGACCGGCAGCGGCATCGCCAGCGGCGTGGGCTACGCCGGATATCCCCAAGGTCAACAGCAGACTCACGATCAGTTTGTTCATCAGCTAATCCAACTACGGCTAAGGGTTAAAGAGTTATGGACCGGGTTCACTCGCTCATCCACTGGATGATGGCTCGGTAATCCTCGGCACTGCAGTCCATGCACAAACCACGCGGCGGCATCGCCTTGAAACCCTGGGTCACGTGTTGCACCAGCGTCTCCATACCTTTCGCCAACCTCGGCGTCCAAGCTTCCTGATCGCCCTTGCGGGGCGCCATGGGGAGTTGGCCGGAATGACAGGCACCACAAACACGGTTGTACACAGCTTCCGGATCCTGTGTAGCCTGAGCGCTGTAAAGCGGCATCAAGACACCGGCAGCTAGCAGCCATTTCGTCATAAAACGACCTTTTCAGGGTTGGGAACGAGCTGCGTTCTAACGCGCAATTTCGGTCGGTCGCTCCCGTGAGCTTCATCCTACGCTGGGACAAAGCGCACACAAAATCTGCGGCATTATATACTGGCGTCACTGAAACGGAAACGACACAGCTTGCCGCGTCCATTCCCGACGCCGCCCACATCGGAAATCCCATGCAACTGAAGAACCCCATCCTCGGCCTGTGCCAACAGTCCACCTTCATGCTCAGCGCCGCCAAAGTCGATCAATGCCCAGACGACGAAGGCTTCGAAGTGGCTTTTGCCGGGCGTTCCAATGCCGGCAAATCCAGCGCGCTGAACACCTTGACCCATGCAAGCCTGGCACGCACCTCGAAAACCCCGGGTCGCACGCAACTCTTGAACTTCTTCAAGCTAGACGATGAACGGCGTTTGGTCGACCTGCCCGGCTACGGCTACGCCAAGGTACCGATCCCGCTCAAGCAACACTGGCAGCGCCACTTGGAAGCGTATTTGGGCAGCCGCGAGAGTTTGAAAGGCCTGATCCTGATGATGGACATTCGCCATCCGATGACCGACTTCGACCTGTTGATGCTCGATTGGGCGGTCGCCAGTGGCATGCCGATGCACATCCTGTTGACCAAGGCCGACAAGCTCACCTACGGCGCGGCCAAAAATACCCTGCTCAAAGTGCAGTCGGAAATTCGCAAAGGCTGGGGTGACGCGATCACCATCCAGCTGTTCTCGGCGCCCAAGCGCATGGGCCTGGAAGAAGCCTACACGGTGCTGGCCGACTGGATGGAATTGGCGGACAAGGGCAGCGAAGAGGCCGAATAAGCCGGATCGCAGGCAAAAAAAACCCCGGACTTCTTATGGGGAGGGGGAAGTTCGGGGTCCAAGTTCCGGACCGCTAGGGCGGGGTCCAGATATCTGCCAACACTTAACACAACATAGGAGCATTGAAGGGCTTCACCAGCCATTCAGAATCTCTGAGTGGCATTTGACGGGTTTAGTTCAGATTATTTTTGGAAATAGCCTTAGGAATTTTCCGAACTAAAGACATCGTCCCGGGGTTTCAGTGAGCCAATGTGGCGAGGGAGCTTGCTCCCGCTTGAGTGCGAAGCGCTCACAAAATGATTGGGGCGGCTGCGCCACCCAGCGGGAGCAAGCTCCCTCGCCACGGGACCTGCGCCAGCTTCAGAGCCTACGACTCAATGCGCCTCATCCCAGTTATTACCCACGCCCACTTCCACCAGCAGCGGCACGTCCAGCGTGGCGGCGGCGCTCATGTGCTGGCGGATTTCCTCGCGCACCTGGTCGACCAGGTCTTCACGCACTTCCAGCACCAGTTCGTCGTGTACCTGCAGGATGACCTTCGCATCCAGCCCGGACGCCGTCAGCCAGCGATCCACGGCGACCATGGCTTTCTTGATGATGTCAGCCGCCGTGCCCTGCATCGGCGCGTTGATGGCCGTGCGCTCGGCGCCTTTGCGCAGGGCCGGGTTTTTCGCGTTGATGTCCGGCAGGTACAACCGGCGACCGAAAATGGTTTCGACAAAACCTTGCTCGGCCGCCTGGGCGCGGGTGCGTTCCATGTACGCCAGCACACCCGGGTAGCGGGCGAAGTAGCGGTCGATATAAGCCTGGGACTGCTTGCGATCGACGCCGATCTGCTTGGCCAGGCCGAACGCACTCATGCCGTAGATCAAGCCGAAGTTGATCGCCTTGGCGCTACGGCGCTGGTCATGGGTGACCGCGTCCAAGTCGACGCCGAACACCTCGGCGGCCGTGGCCCGGTGCACGTCCAGATCATTGCGAAACGCATGGAGCAGACCTTCATCCTTGGCCAGGTGCGCCATGATCCGCAGTTCGATCTGCGAGTAGTCCGCCGCCAGCAGCTTGTAACCTTTCGGCGCGATGAAGGCCTGGCGAATGCGTCGACCTTCGGCCGTGCGGATCGGAATGTTCTGCAGGTTCGGGTCGATGGACGACAGGCGCCCGGTCGCGGCGACGGCCTGTTGATAATTGGTATGGACACGGCCGGTGCGGCTATTGATCTGCTCCGGCAAACGATCGGTGTAGGTGCTCTTGAGCTTGCTCAGCGAGCGATACTGCATCAGCACCTTGGGCAGCGGGTAATCCTGCTCCGCCAGCTCGGCGAGCACCGCTTCGGCGGTGGACGCCTGGCCCTTGGCGGTTTTGCTGAGCACCGGCAAGCCAAGTTTTTCGTACAGGATCACGCCCAATTGCTTCGGCGAACCCAGGTTGAACTCCTCGCCGGCGATGGCAAACGCCTCACGCTCCAGCGCCACCAGTTTTTCCCCCAGCTCGACACTTTGCACACCCAGCAGGTTGGCATCGACCAGCGCCCCCTGGCGCTCGATGCGCGCCAGGACCGGCATCAGCGGCATTTCGATGTCATTGAGCACGGTGCCCAGGCTTGGCGTGGCCGCCAGTTTTTCCTGCAGGGCCTGGTGCAGGCGGAAGGTCACGTCGGCGTCTTCGGCGGCGTAAGGGCCGGCCAGTTCCAGGGAGATCTGGTCGAAGGTCAGTTGCTTGACCCCTTTGCCCGCGATGTCCTGGAAATCGGTCTTGCTCTGGCCCAGGTACTTGAGCGCCAGGCTGTCCATGTCGTGGCGGGTCGCGGTGGAGTCCAGCACGTAGGATTCGAGCATGGTGTCGAAGGCGATGCCCTGGACCAGGATGCCGTTATTCTGATCGCCATCGATGGCGCAGTTGGCCAGGATGTTGGTTTCAAACTTGGCGTGCTGGCCGACCTTGAGCTTGTTCGGGTTTTCCAGCAGCGGCTTGAGGGCCTTGAGCACCGTGTCGCGGTCCAGTTGCTCCGGCACACCCATGTAGGAATGGGTCAGCGGGATGTAGGCTGCCTCGAAAGGGGCCACGGCGAACGACAAGCCGACGAGTTGCGAATGCTGGGCATCGCCGCCGTTGGTTTCGGTGACGAAGGCAAACAGCGGCGCTTTGTCCAGTTTGGCCAGCCACGCGTCGAAGCGCGCCTGATCGAGGATGACCTCGTACTTGGCCTCGGCCGCGCCGGGCTGTTCTTCGGCAACTTCAACGATCTCCTGGCCGGCACGCTTGGCGTCCCGCTGGTTTTCTTCGAACCAGCTCTTGAATTCCAACAACGTGTACAGCTCGGCGAGTTTCTCGTGATCCGGTTGGCCCATTTGCAGGTCGTCGAGGCCGACATCCAACGGTACGTCGGTCTTGATGGTTGCCAACTCGTAGGAAAGCAACGCCATTTCCTTGTGCTCTTCGAGCTTGGCAGCCAGGGTCTTGGCGCCACGGATCGGCAAGGTGGCGACGATGTCCAGTTGCGCGTACAGCTCGGTCAGGCCGCCATTGACGCCCACCAGCAGGCCGGAAGCGGTCTTCGGCCCGATACCCGGAACGCCCGGGATGTTGTCGGAAGAATCGCCCATCAACGCCAGGTAATCGATGATCTGCTCGGGAGCGACGCCAAACTTCTCCTTCACGCCAGCCACGTCCAGGGCGCTACCGGTCATGGTATTGACCAAGGTAATGTGCCCATCGACCAATTGCGCCATGTCTTTGTCGCCGGTGGAGATCACCACCGGACGGTCGGCCGCCGCGCTACTGCGGGCCAGGGTGCCGATCACGTCATCGGCCTCGACGTTGTCCACGCACAACAGCGGGAAGCCCAGGGCCTTGACGCTGGCATGCAGCGGCTCGATCTGCACACGCATGTCGTCGGGCATGCTCGGGCGGTTGGCCTTGTATTCGGCGTACAACGCATCGCGAAACGTCCCACCCTTGGCGTCGAATACGACGGCAAACGGACTGTCCGGATACTGCTTGCGCAGGCTCTTGAGCATGTTCAGCACGCCCTTGACCGCACCGGTCGGCAGGCCTTTGGACGTGGTCAGCGGTGGCAGCGCGTGAAAGGCGCGGTACAGATAAGAAGAACCGTCCACCAGGACGAGGGGGGCTTGGCTCATGAGCAGGATCAACCTTTTCGGCGGGTCCGGGGCTAGAATAGCGGGACCGTTGACGACAAAGGGACAAGGTTATCATGCGTACACTAAATCGCCTGTTACTGGCTGGCTTGTTTGCAATCACCCCGTTGGCCGTCATGGCGGCGGACGACGCACCCTCGGCGGACCCGGATGTCACCATCCGCACCGAAGGCGATAAAACCATTCAGGAGTACCGGCAAAACGGCTTTTTGTACGCGATCAAGGTCACGCCCAAGAACGGCAAGCCTTATTTCCTGGTGCGGGCCGACGGCAGCGATGCAAACTTCATCCGTTCGGATCAGCCGGATATGCTGATTCCGTCGTGGAAAATCTTTGAGTGGTAATACCGCTCTGCACTTCAACCGGCGCCCGCTGAAGGGCGCCCGTACTGGCAGTTTTAACCATGTCTGTGTTCACGCCCCTGGCTCGGCCCGAGCTGGAAACCTTTCTCGCCCCTTATGGGCTTGGCCGCCTGCTTGATTTCCAGGGGATCGCCGCCGGCAGCGAAAACACCAATTTCTTTATCAGCCTGGAGCAGGGCGAATTCGTCCTGACCCTGGTCGAACGCGGTCCGGTGCAGGAAATGCCGTTCTTCATCGAACTGCTGGACGTGCTGCATGACGCCGACCTGCCGGTGCCTTACGCCTTGCGCACCACCGACGGCGTGGCGTTGCGGGAGCTGGCGGGCAAGCCGGCGCTGCTGCAACCGCGCCTGGCCGGCAAGCATATCAAGCAGGCCAACACCCAGCACTGCGCCCAGGTCGGCGAGCTGCTCGCGCACCTGCACCTGGCAACCCGCGACAACATGATCAAGCGCAAGACCGATCGTGGCCTGGACTGGATGCAGGAGGAGGGCGCCAAGCTGCTCTCGCACCTCGACGCCGAGCCGCGTCGGCTGCTCGAAGCGGCGCTGGATGAAATCTCGTTGCAGAAAGTCGGCATCCTGGCGCTGCCGCGCGCCAACATCCACGCCGATCTGTTCCGCGACAACGCGATGTTCGAAGGCACGCACCTGACCGGGCTGATCGACTTCTACAACGCCTGCTCGGGGCCAATGCTGTATGACGTTGCCATTGCCTTGAACGACTGGTGCTCGGACGACAACGGCGCGCTCGACGGACCCAGGGCGCGAGCGCTGCTGGGCGCCTATGCGACGCTGCGACCGTTTACCGCCGCTGAGGCGCAACTGTGGCCGACCATGCTGCGCGTGGCGTGCGTGCGGTTCTGGCTGTCGCGGTTGATCGCCGCCGAGTCGTTCGCCGGGCAGGATGTGTTGATCCACGATCCGATGGAGTTCCAGCAGCGCTTGGCGCAGCGGCAGACGGTTCACGCGTTGCTGCCGTTCGCCCTGTAACAGCAGACAAGCGCGAAGCGGGCTGCTCCTGTGGCGAGGGGATTTATCCCCGCTGGGCTGCGATATAGGTAGTCCGTTCCTTGCTCCCCCATACTGATACTCGCTGGAGTCCGGTTGTTGCGAGGAAGGAACATGCACCTGCGAGCTACGAATAGGGCTGCAACGCATCTCGATGATTACTGCTTCACCTTCGAGCCCAGCAGGTGCGCTTGCGCCCTCTAACGAACACTCAGGGAAAGCCGGGCACGGCTCTCTATATCGCCTTCGCTGGACGCAAGCATGCATGTTCCTGCATGTACTTTAGCGTCTGTGGAGGTGTGCAATGCAAACGCTCTTGTCTCAGAAATTCACTGCTTAT
>NZ_FMTR01000042.1:0-30475 GCF_900100135.1 Pseudomonas sp. NFACC05-1
CAGGTTTTGGGGCTGCTGCGCAGCCCAGCGGGAGCAAGCTCCCTCGCCACAGAGGGTTTGGTGTTGTGACAGGGGGACTCAGCCACAGGGGTCAGATGCTTTCGCTGATCGGCAGCACGTAGTTCTTGAACTCGGTGTCTTCCTTGAAGCCGATCGATTCGTAGGTTTTCTGCGCCACTTCGTTGTTGCTGCTGGTGGAGACGCGCATGCGCACGGCGTTGGTTTCCTTGGCCATTTTTTTCGCGGTGCGGATCAGGTTGTCGGCCACCAGTTGGCGGCGGGCGTCTTCGGCGACGTAGATGTCGTTGAGGATCCACACGCGCTTGAGCGACAGCGACGAGAAGCTTGGGTAGAGCTGGCAAAAGCCCAGCAGCTTGTTGTCGTCGTCATCCGGCAAGGCCAGGTAGATCACCGATTCCTTGCGGCGCAGGCGCTTTTCAAGGAAGGCTCGCGACGAATCCGGGTAGGGCAGTGAGCCGTAGAATTCCCGGTACTTGACGAACAATGGGGTCAGCAGGTCCAGGTGTTCCAGGGTCGCTTGGATAATCCGCATGGTAGGTCTCGTCTGCAAAGGTCGACAGATACTCTGACTACAACGGCGTTCTGCCGTGCTTCGATGCTGCCTGAAAGCGGATCAAAAACGCAACGGATAAACGGATCAGCTTTGGGGCGGCATGAGTAGGAAGTTACCTTTCATATCGGCAGTATTTTCCGAGTCTAGAGTTTGTACCTGGGCTTCGTCCTTCAGATTGACCCCCGAGAGTTGGCGGCGACAGGCCTCGCGCATCAGGTAAATCAGGCGGTGGGCGGCCATGCCGTAGCTCAGGCCTTCGAGGCGGACATTGGAGATGCAGTTGCGATAGGCATCGGTCAGGCCGACCTTGGGGGCGTAGGTGAAATACAGCCCCAGGCTGTCGGGCGAGCTGAGGCCGGGGCGTTCGCCGATCAGGATCACCGACATTTTTGCGCCGAGCCGCTGTGCCACTTCATCGGCCACCGCCACCCGGCCTTGTTCCACCAGGATCACAGGCGACACCGACCAGCCGTCAGCGGCAGTCTGTTCTTCCAGCCGCGCCAGGAACGGCAGGGTATGCCGATGCACCGCCAGCGCCGACAGGCCATCAGCTACGACGATGGCCAGGTCCACGCCGCCGGGATGGGCCGTTGCGTAATCCTCCAGGATTTGTGCGGAAGCCTCGTCGAGCCGTCGGCCCAGGTCCGGGCGTTGCAAATAGCTATGTCGGTCAGCCGCCGCACTGTGGAGTAACAGGCTTTCGCGGCCGCGCTCAGTCAGTTGCGCACGAATGCCTTGATGATCGAACGCCAGGTGCACCGCATCGCGGGCCTGGGCGTGGGCGTATTGGAAGTCCAGTTGCGCCTGGGTCGGCAGGCTGGTGCCGGTGCGGCCCAGGGCGATGCGCGCCGGCGTGAGGTTGCGTAGATTCAGCCAAGGGTTTTGTGGATCGACAGGGGTTTTGTCCATGGGCAGCTCACTTATCCCAGATGCGCCAAGGCGTGACGGAACGCCGGTGGCAGGTTGTCGCCGAACCGCACCCGGCCATCGGCCTGGGTGAAGATGCCCATGTTTGCCAGCCAAGTTTCGAATTCCGGCGCAGGCTTCAGGCCCAGGGTCTGGCGGGCGTAGAGGGCGTCGTGGAACGAGGTGGTCTGGTAGTTGAGCATGATGTCGTCGGAGCCGGGGATGCCCATGATGAAGTTGATCCCGGCCACGCCCAGCAGGGTCAGCAGGGTGTCCATGTCGTCCTGGTCGGCTTCGGCGTGGTTGGTGTAGCAGATGTCGCAACCCATCGGCACGCCCAGCAGCTTGCCGCAGAAGTGGTCTTCGAGGCCGGCGCGGATGATCTGTTTGCCGTTGTACAGGTACTCGGGGCCGATGAATCCTACAACCGTGTTCACCAAAAACGGCTTGAAATGCCGTGCCACGGCGTAGGCTCGCGTCTCGCAGGTCTGTTGATCGACGCCGTGGTGGGCGTTGGCCGACAGCGCGCTGCCCTGGCCGGTTTCGAAATACATCAGGTTGTTGCCGAGGGTGCCGCGATTCAGGCTGAGCCCGGCGTCGTAGCCTTCTTTCAACACGTTGAGGTTGATGCCGAAACTGGCGTTGGCCGCTTCGGTGCCGGCGATGGACTGGAACACCAGGTCCAGGGGCACGCCACGGTTGGCCGCTTCAATGGAGGTGGTGACGTGGGTCAGCACGCAGCCTTGGGTGGGGATGTCGTAGCGCTGGATGATGGCGTCGAGCATTTCCAGCATGGCGCAGATCGAGGCGGTGCTGTCGGTGGCCGGGTTGATGCCGATCATGGCGTCGCCGTTACCGAAGAGCAGGCCGTCGAGGATGCTCGCGGCGATCCCGGCCGGTTCATCGGTGGGGTGGTTGGGTTGCAGGCGCGTGGACAAGCGCCCGCGCAGGCCGAGGGTGCCGCGGAATTTGGTCACCACGCGGATTTTCTGCGCCACCAGTACCAGATCCTGCACGCGCATGATCTTCGACACGGCGGCGACCATTTCCGGCGTCAGGCCCGGGGCCAGTGCCCGCAGGCTGTCTTCATCGGCGGCATCGCTGAGCAGCCAATCGCGAAAGCCGCCTACCGTGAGGTGGCTGACGGTGGCGAAGGCTTGTTTATCGTGAGTGTCGACGATCAGCCGGGTGACTTCGTCGACCTCGTAAGGAATCAGCATTTCTTGCAGGAAATGGCTGAGGGGCAGGTCGGCCAGGGCCATTTGCGCGGCCACCCGCTCGCCATCGTTGAGCGCGGCGACCTCGGCCAGGAAATCCCCGGAACGCGCCGGGCTGGCCTTGGCCATCAGGTCCTTGAGGCTGTCGAAGCGATAGGTCTGGGCGCCGACGGAATGGGCGAATGCGGCCATGGGCGGTGTCCTCCTGATTCTCTAAAAAACTTTAATACACACCCCATAACCCTGTGGGCGCTTGCTCCCACAGGGGAGTGGTGTGCACTTTTAAATGGCAAGCACCGGCCCCCCGGCCCGGTGCCGGTGCAACGTCAGATACCTGTGAGCATAGCGTCCGCCGGTGCATCGGAGCGTTGCTTGGCAGTCAGTTGGAAATACAGGTAGCCGACAACCATGAACGCCAGGAACACCAGGCCGATCAGCATGTTGAACCACGCCATCGCCACCAGGCACACCACCGCCAGGAACAGCGCAATGCCCGGCACGATCGGGTAGCCCGGGGCGCGGAAGGTGCGTTCCAGGTTCGGTTCGGTCTTACGCAGCCTGAACAGGCTGAGCATGCTGATGATGTACATCACGATGGCGCCGAACACCGACATGGTGATCATCGCCGCCGTCAGCGTCATGCCTTGCAGGTTGACCAGGCCATCGCTGTAGATCGCCGCGATGCCGATCACGCCGCCGGCCAGGATCGCCCGGTGCGGGGTCTGGAAACGCGACAGTTTCGCCAGGCCACGGGGCAGGTAGCCGGCCCGGGCCAGGGCGAAGAACTGCCGCGAATAGCCGAGGATGATCCCGTGGAAACTCGCCACCAGGCCGAACAGGCCGATCCACACCAGCATGTGCATCCACGTTGAATCGTTGCCGACCACGGCCTTCATGGCCTGGGGCAGCGGGTCGTTGATGTTCGACAGGGTGCGCCAGTCACCCACGCCGCCGGCCATGATCATCACGCCGATGGCCAGGAACACCAGGGTCAGGATGCCGCTGACGTAAGCGCGGGGGATCGTGCGTTTCGGGTCCTTGGCTTCTTCGGCGGCCATGGCCGCGCCTTCGATGGCGAGGAAGAACCAGATGGCGAAGGGGATCGCCGCGAAAATGCCCGGGATCGAGGCAAGGCTGAACTCATTGGAGCCGGCCCAGCCGTTGAGCACGAAATTACTGAAGCTGAAGCCCGGCGCGACCACGCCCATGAACACCAGCAATTCGGCGACCGCCAGCACGGTGACCACCAGCTCGAAGGCGGCGGCGATGCTGACGCCGAGGATGTTCAGGGTCATGAAGATGATGTACGCGCCGACCGCCGCCAGCTTGGGGTCCAGTTCCGGGAATTGCACATTGAGGTAGGCGCCAATCGCCATGGCGATGGCCGGGGGCGCAAAGACGAACTCGATCAGGGTGGCGATCCCGGCGATCAATCCGCCTTTCTCGCCGAAGGCTCGTCGGCTGTAGGCAAAAGGCCCGCCGGCGTGAGGAATAGCGGTAGTCAGTTCGGTGAAACTGAAGATGAAGCAGGTGTACATCAACGCCACCATGAGGGCGGTGACGAGAAACCCTAGGGTTCCGGCGGTGCCCCAGCCGTAGCTCCAGCCGAAGTACTCGCCGGAAATCACCAGGCCGACGGCGATGCCCCATAAATGCAGGGTGCCGAGTGTGGGTTTGAGTTGAGTGGTAGAAGTCATAAGTCCTCTCTGT
Source organism: Pseudomonas sp. NFACC05-1 (assembly GCF_900100135.1). Taxonomy (NCBI): domain Bacteria; kingdom Pseudomonadati; phylum Pseudomonadota; class Gammaproteobacteria; order Pseudomonadales; family Pseudomonadaceae; genus Pseudomonas; species Pseudomonas sp. NFACC05-1. The sequence continues at coordinate 4,408 of NZ_FMTR01000042.1, forward strand.
CTTTTTTATTGTTTGATCTGTTGGACTTTCGGGTTTGCTGTGGAGCGGGCACGCAAGGCTCATGCCAGAGCGGTGGGGCGGTAATTTGATGTTGTCAGTGAGGGCGCCATCGCGAGCAAGCTCGCTCCCACAGTGGATCTGTTGCCAACCCTGGAAACGAGTTATCCACAGATCCCTGTGGGAGCGAGCTTGCTCGCGATAGCTATCTAAGGGGCAAAGCAGGAGAGCCTGCCTTGCCCCAAGGGCTTAGAAGAACCCCAACGGATTGATGTCGTAGCTCACCAGCAGGTTTTTGGTTTGCTGATAGTGATCGAGCATCATCTTGTGGGTTTCACGACCCACGCCGGACTTCTTGTAGCCACCGAACGCGGCGTGCGCCGGGTACAGGTGGTAGCAGTTGGTCCACACGCGCCCGGCCTTGATCGCCCGGCCCATGCGGTAGGCGCGGTTGATGTCGCGGGTCCACAGGCCGGCGCCGAGGCCGAACTCGGTGTCGTTGGCGATCGCCAGGGCTTCGGCTTCGTCCTTGAAGGTGGTGATGCTCACCACTGGGCCGAAGATTTCTTCCTGGAACACGCGCATCTTGTTGGTGCCCTTGAGCAGGGTCGGCTGGATGTAATACCCAGTCGCCAGATTGCCCTCGAGTTTTTCCACCTTGCCGCCGGTCAGCAATTCGGCGCCTTCGCCCTTGGCAATTTCCAGGTACGAAAGAATCTTGTCGAATTGCTGCTCGGACGCCTGGGCGCCGACCATGGTGTCGGTGTCCAGCGGGTCGCCGCGTTTGATCTGCAGGACTTTCTTCATCACCACTTGCATGAATTCGTCGTAGATCGATTCCTGCACCAGGGCGCGGGATGGGCAGGTGCAGACTTCGCCTTGGTTGAAGAATGCCAGCACCAGGCCTTCGGCGGCCTTTTCGATGAAGCTCGGCTCAGCCTGCATGATGTCTTCGAAGAAGATGTTCGGCGACTTGCCGCCCAGTTCCACGGTGGACGGGATGATGTTCTCGGCGGCGCATTTCATGATGTGCGAGCCCACCGGGGTGGAACCGGTGAAGGCAATCTTGGCGATGCGCTTGCTGGTGGCGAGGGCTTCGCCGGCTTCTTTGCCGAAGCCTTGCACCACGTTCAGCACGCCGGGCGGCAGCAGGTCGCCGATCAGTTCCATGAGCACGCAGATGCCCAGTGGGGTTTGTTCGGCAGGCTTGAGCACCACGCAGTTACCGGCGGCCAGGGCCGGGGCGAGTTTCCAGGCGGCCATCAGCAGCGGGAAGTTCCACGGGATGATTTGCCCGACCACGCCCAGGGGTTCATGGATGTGATAGGCCACGGTGTTGCCGTCGATCTCGGCGGCCGCGCCTTCCTGCGCCCGCAGGCAACCCGCGAAGTAGCGGAAGTGGTCGGCGGCCAGGGGGATGTCGGCGTTGAGGGTTTCGCGCACGGCCTTGCCGTTGTCCCAGGATTCGGTGATCGCCAGCACTTCGAGGTTCTGCTCGATGCGGTCGGCGATTTTCAGCAGGACCAGCGAACGCGCCTGGGCCGACGTGGCACCCCAGGCATCAGCGGCAGCGTGGGCGGCGTCCAGGGCTTTTTCGATGTCTTCGGCCGTGGAGCGCGGGAATTCGGCAATGGGCTGGCCATTGACCGGGGAAGTATTGGTGAAGTACTGACCTTTGACAGGCGCGACGAACTCGCCGCCGATGTAGTTACCGTATTTGCTCTTGAACGAAACTATAGCGCCTTCAGTACCGGGGTGAGCGTAACGCATGATGAGTTCTCCTTGGCTTTTGTGCTTATACGGGAGGGCCGCGCAAAATTGAGCGCCGGTAATTAAGCCTAGAGCAAAGGTTGGGCCATTGCCTTGCAGGGCCCGTAAATCAAGACTTTAGGAGGAGTTGGTCGGACAAACGGATGGGGTGTGTGACGCTTGCGATACAGCAGGTGTGACAGTTTGTGCCAGATGCGAGACAGTCTGTGACTGACAGGTCGCGCCAGCATTGCATTGCCGGTTGGGCTGGAGGATGCTGGGCTTCGATCCTGGAATCCCGGCAACTGTATTTTTGTGGCAGGACAGCTTTTGTGGCGAGGGAGCTTGCTCCCGCTGGGCTGCGCAGCAGACCCAAGCTTTTTTGTCGCTTCAACACCGATTGCGCCTTTCGTGGCGAGGGAGCTTGCTCCCGCTGGAGCGCGAAGCGGTCCCAAGGCAGCCAACTCGGTCAGCCTGATACACCGCAAACTCAGGTTTTGGGGCTGCTGCGCAGCCCAGCGGGAGCAAGCTCCCTCGCCACGGGGTATGTGTTGGCAGGTCCAAAGGTCCTTCGGGGAGAATAATAAGAAATGCACAGCAACCACTTGAGTCGCCATGCCCAGCAAGTCCTCACGGTCACCCAGGGCAAGGCCCATTTGCAGGGCCCTGGCAGCGATCCGTCGATTGCCCGTTCCTGGCTGCGCTGCCTCGAGGATTATCACCTCGACCCGGCCCAGAACCTGGCGCCGACGGTGCTCGAACATGGCCGGGTGCTGGAAAGCCGCGAGCGCTTGCAGCAAGTGCTGCACATCGCCGGCAATGAAATGACCAGCCTGCATCAGCAACTCTCCGGCGCCGGCCACGCGGTGTTGCTGACCGACGCCCGGGGCGTGATCCTCAATTGCGTCACCGCCCCCAGCGAACGGAAGATTTTCGAACGGGCCGGCCTCTGGCTCGGCGCCGACTGGAGCGAAGCCTGCGAAGGCACCAACGGCATCGGCACCTGTTTGGTGGAGCGCCAGGCCCTGACCATCCACCAGGAAGAACATTTTCGTGGCCGCCACACCGGCCTGACCTGCTCGGCCAGCCCGGTCTTCGACCCCCAGGGCGAACTGCTGGCGGTGCTCGACGTGTCTTCGGCACGGCCGGACGTGTCGCGCCAGAGCCAGTTCCACACCATGGCCCTGGTCAATCTCTCGGCGAAGATGATCGAGAGCTGCTATTTCCTGCGTTGCTTCGACAATCAATGGCTGCTGCGCTTCCACCTGCAGGCCGAGTCTGTGGGGCTGTTCAGCGAAGGGCTGCTGGCGTTCGACGGCGAAGGCCGGATCAGCGCCGTCAACCAGAGCGCCCTCAACCTGTTGGGGCATATTCGCGGCAGCTTGCTGGGCCAGCGGGTGGAGGACTTTTTCGACTGTTCGTTGGACGAATTACTCGGCCGCGCGAGTGTAAATGCCAGTGCGAGTTGGCCGTTGCGCACCCGTGACGGCCGGCATTTGTTCGCGGTACTGCGTGGGCAGCCGCGCAGTGTGCCGGTGGCGGTTGCGCCAGCGCTCAAGATTATGGAGCCCGCCCGCCTGCCGGGCATCTGCCTGGGGGATGCGGCGTTACAGGAACATTTTCGCAAGGCGCTGCGGGTGTTCGAGCGCGATGTGCCGCTGCTGATCCACGGCGAAACCGGCTCCGGCAAGGAAGCGTTCGCCAAGGCTGTGCACCACGCCAGCCAGCGCGCCGGCAAGCACTTCGTCGCCCTCAACTGCGCGGCCATCCCGGAAAGCCTGATCGAGAGCGAGCTGTTCGGTTATCGCGGCGGCAGCTTCACCGGCGCGCGCAAGGAAGGCATGCGCGGCAAGCTGCAACAGGCCGACGGCGGCACGCTGTTCCTCGATGAAATCGGCGACATGCCCCTGGCCTTGCAGACCCGTTTGCTGCGGGTGCTGGAAGATCGCCAGGTGGTGCCCATCGGCGGTGAGCCCGAGGCGGTGAACGTGCGCATCATCAGCGCCACTCACCGGCAGCTGCTGGATCGGGTGCAGGACGGCAGTTTCCGCGAGGATCTGTACTACCGCCTCAACGGCCTGGAAATCCCGCTGCCGGCGTTGCGCGAGCGCAGTGACAAGTCGCAGTTGCTGGATTTTCTGTTGGCTGAAGAGAGTGGGGCCGAGACGGTGTCCATCGACGAACCGGCGCGCCAGGCGTTGCTGGCGTTCGACTGGCCGGGCAACGTGCGGCAGCTGCGTAATGTGCTGCGCACCCTGGCCGCGCTGTGCGACGGTGGGCGGATCGGCCTGGAAGACTTGCCGGCGATGATCCGCCAGCGCCCGGCCACGGTGGTGGTCGAAGCGGTGGCCGAGCGGCCGCTTGACGATGCCGAGCGGTTGGCCTTGATCGAAGCACTGGAGCGCCAGCGCTGGCACATGACCCACACCGCCGAACAACTGGGCATCAGCCGTAACACCCTCTACCGGAAGCTGCGCAAACACGCCATCGCCCGATAAAGTACAGACTGCTGACCGCTGTTGTGGCGAGGGAGCTTGCTCCCGCTGGGGCGCGCAGCGGCCCTGTTTTTGGGGGGGACTGCTGCGCAGTCAGCGGGAGCAAGCTCCCTCGCCACAAAAGCCGGGTTGTACATTCAACTGTGGGAGTGAGCTTGCTCGCGATGACGGCGGCACATTCAACATCGCCGCAAGCTGACCCACCGCTATCGCGAGCAAGCTCCCACAGGTGATTTGCGGTGCTTCAGCGGCGTGAAGTCGAAACACAAGGTGCGATTTCCCCCTCCCTACGCTAACCTGCGGCCATGTTTATGAGGTCGACTATGCACATCCATATTCTCGGTATTTGCGGCACTTTCATGGGTTCGATGGCGGTCCTGGCCAAGGAGCTGGGCCATCACGTCACCGGGTCCGACGCCAATGTTTATCCGCCGATGAGCACGCAGCTGGAAGCCCAGGGCATCGAGCTGACCCAAGGCTACGATCCGGCGCAGCTGGATCCGGCGCCAGACCTGGTGGTCATCGGCAACGCCATGTCCCGGGGTAACCCAGCGGTGGAGTACGTGCTCAACAAAGGCCTGCCGTACGTGTCCGGGCCGCAGTGGCTGGCCGATCATGTGTTGCAGGGCCGTTGGGTCCTGGCCGTGGCCGGTACCCACGGCAAGACCACCACCAGCAGCATGCTCGCCTGGGTGCTGGAACACGCGGGCATGAGCCCGGGCTTCCTGATCGGCGGCGTGCCGCAGAATTTCTCAGTGTCGGCGCGCCTGGGCGGCACGCCGTTCTTCGTGATCGAGGCCGATGAGTACGACAGCGCGTTTTTCGATAAACGCTCGAAATTCGTCCACTACCGTCCACGCACGGCGATCCTCAATAACCTTGAGTACGATCATGCGGACATCTTCCCCGATCTGCCGGCCATCGAGCGACAGTTCCACCATTTGGTGCGCACCATCCCCAGCGAAGGCCTGGTCATCCACCCGACCACCGAGCCGGCGTTGCAGCGGGTGATCGAGATGGGCTGCTGGACCCCGGTGCAAACCACCGGTGCGGGCGGGCAATGGCAGGTGAAGTTGCTCAAGGACGACGGTTCGCAGTTCGAAGTGATGTTCGAAGGCGTGTCCCAGGGCGTGGTCGAGTGGGACATGACCGGCCAGCACAACGTCGCCAACGCCCTGGCCACCCTGGCGGCGGCCCGCCATGTCGGCGTGGTGCCGTCCATGGGCATTGCTGCGTTGAGCGCGTTCAAGAGCGTGAAGCGGCGGATGGAGAAAGTCGCCGAGGTCAACGGCATCACTATTTATGACGACTTCGCCCACCACCCAACGGCCATCGCCACCACCCTCGACGGTTTGCGCAAGCGCATCGGCGATGCACCACTGATTGCGATCATCGAGCCGCGTTCCAACTCCATGAAGCTCGGCGCACACCGTGATGGCTTGCCGGAAAGCGTGGTCGATGCCGACCAGGTGATCTGGTACGCACCGGCCAACCTCGGCTGGGACCTCGGCGCCACCGCCGCGCTGTGTACGGTGCCGTCGATTGTCAGTGATTCCCTGGAAGGCATCATCGAGCGCGTGAAGAGCCAGGCCCAGCCCGGCACCCACGTGGTGATCATGAGCAATGGCGGCTTCGGCGGCCTGCACGGCAAACTGGCCGAGGCCCTGAAATGAACACTCACTTGGAGGGCAGTGGCCCGGAACGCATCACCCTGGCGATGACCGGTGCTTCCGGTGTCCAGTACGGCTTGCGCCTGCTCGATTGCCTGGTGCGGGAAGACCGCGAGGTGCACTTCCTCATCTCCAAGGCCGCGCAACTGGTGATGGCCACCGAGACCGACGTGACCCTGCCGTCCAAGACCCAGATGATGCAGGCTTTCCTCACCGAATACACCGGTGCGGCGGCGGGGCAGATTCGCGTGTATGGCAAGGAAGACTGGATGTCGCCGGTGGCCTCGGGCTCCGGGGCGCCGGCGGCCATGGTGGTGGTGCCGTGTTCCACCGGGACGCTGTCGGCGATTGCCACCGGCGCCTGCAACAACCTGATCGAACGGGCCGCGGACGTCACGCTCAAGGAGCGCCGCCAGTTGATCCTGGTGCCGCGGGAAGCGCCGTATTCGAGCATTCACCTGGAGCACATGCTCAAGTTGTCGAACATGGGCGTGACCATCCTGCCGGCGTCGCCGGGTTTTTATCACCAACCGCAGACCATCGATGACCTGATCGATTTTGTGGTGGCGCGGATTCTCAATCTGCTGAACATCCCCCAGGACATGTTGCCGCGCTGGGGCGAGCATCATTTGAGCAGCGATGAATAAGCTGCTGATCATGCTGCTGGCGCTGCAGCTGACCGGCTGCGCCACCGCCCGCACCCTCGACGCCGCCAAGCCTGGGGCGCCGGTGGTGTATGCGGGCACGCGCTTGGATCTGTACGCCCTCAACGGCGGCTGCTGCGCCAAGGACCGCTTTGGCGGCGAGGCGCCGAGTTACCCTGGCGTCGATCTGCCGGGCAGTGCGTTGCTCGATACCTTGTTGTTGCCGTTGTCGTTGTTCACGGCGATAGGCGTGGGGTTCCGGGCGACTGGCGGGTTGTAGCGCACGCGTGCTCTGTGATGAGCCGATTTACCCGTGGCGAGGGAGCTTGCTCCCGCTCGACTGCGCAGCAGTCGCCTTAGGATTTGAGTCAAACCCAGAAGCTTGGGGCCGCTTCGCAGCCCAGCGGGAGCAAGCTCCATCGCCACAATAAGCGCTTGGCTTTGGATCGGTGGGACGCCCTTTGCGGGCAGGCACCACATGCCTATTTCCCCAACTTACGCAACTCATCCGACTCCACCACCCGCACCCCGTCCTGCTCTTCCAGCGCCAGACGCCACATGGCCCGGGCCAGTTGGCAGGCTTCGATGCCGTGATACTTGCCTGGAATCAGCTTCGACAAGGGTCCGGCCAGTTGCTCGGCCAGGCGCGGTTCAACCCGGTCGCCCAGCAGCAGGGAAGGCCGGCAAATGGTCAGTTGCGGCCAGCCCTGGGCCTTGAGTGCTGCCTCCATTTCGCCTTTGACCCGGTTGTAGAAGATCGATGACTTGGCGTCGGCCCCCAGTGCGCTGATCACCACCAAGTGCCGTGCGCCCAACTCCCGGGCGCGCTTGGCAAACGCCACGACCAGGTCCAGGTCTATTGCGCGGAAGGCGGCTTCAGAGCCGGCTTTCTTGATGGTTGTGCCGAGGCAGCAGAAGGCGATGTCGACCTGGCCACTGAGTTGTGGCAGCACCTGGGCCGGCTCCCCAACCGGGTTTTCCAAGTGTGGATGTTCAGCCAGTGGCCGGCGTGAAGGTGCCAATACGCGAGTGATGGTCGGTTCGTTGAGCAGCCGGTCCAACAGGTGTTCCCCGGTCAGCCCGGTAGCACCGGCGAGCAAAACATGCTGAGGCGTCAAGTACATAGTGTTTCCCCCTTGATACGGTTCAGCTTAGTTGCTCTTTGTGGCCTCGTCGTTCAATGCAGCACTTTGCAATGCTTTACGTGCCTGCTGTTTGCGCAGCAGTTGCCAGTGGGAAAGGACCGTCCTCGGCGCCCACATCTGCGGTTCGGACGCTTCGAAGTTGTCGGCCTGTTCGCGTTCGGCAACGGTGGCCTTGGCGCGCTTGAAGGCCTGCTCCAGGTCGTCGGTCTGGTTCAATGCCTGCGCGAACAGCGCATCGCCAAAATAGGTGAAGTTGGCTTCCTCGGAGCAGCCGAAGGACACTCGGTCGGCCCGGGAGGCGGTCATGATCAATGTGCGTTCATCCTTGAGTGCCGGGATGAAGCCGCCGGAATAACAGGCCGAGATCACCACGATCTTGTCGCGGTTCTTCAGTGGCGCCAGCACCACGGCCAGTTCATCGGCGGGCAGGTCGGCCAGTTCCATGCGCGGCTGGTCGAGCACCAGTTCATGTTCGCTGGTGCCGTGGCTGGTCAGGTAGAGGAAGATAAGGTCTTCCGGACCACTGCGTTCGGCCAGCGTGGCAGCGGCGCGGCGCAGGCTTTCGCGGCTGGCCATGGGCCGGTCGCCGAGGTGATCGCGGTGGTTGACCAGGCGGATCTGCCCGAACGCGCCGAAACGGCTGGCGAGCATGTTGGCGACATAGTCGGACTCGCGCAGGAACACGCTTTGCTTGCCGTCGCCGCCCAGGGTCAGGCTGTACAGCTCCACCGCCGGGGTCGAGGCCGGGATGTTGGCGAGGGCATCGTCCAGCAGGCGGCCTTGGGCCAGCAAGCCGAGTTCGAGCACATCCGGCAGCAGCCTGCCATCCGCGTCGCGCACCCGTTGGCCGTTGGCCCAGGTGCCGCTTTGCACGGTGCCGTCGGTCAGCACCAGGGTGCCGCGCCCGTGGTAGCTGTCGCTTTCGAACTGGCCGACGTAAAAACTGCCGTCGGGCAGGTTCAGGCGGCCCTCGCCGGTAAAGCGCCAATCATTGAATTGTCCGAGATAGTGGCTGCCGTCGGCGCCGATCAGTTCGCCCTTGCCGGTCAGCGCGCCATCCTTGAATTGGCCGATCCAGACATCGCCGTCGGCATTTTCGTAGCGCCCGCGACCGTTGAGCTGGTTGTTCTTGAAGCCGCCGATGTAGACATCGCCATCGGCACTGTTGAAGGTGCCCTTGCCCTGCAGTTGCCCGTCGACAAAATGCCCGGTGAACTGGTTGCCGCTGGCGTCGAAGCGCTGGCCTTCACCGTTGGGTTTACCGTTGGCGAAGGGGCCTTGGTACTGGCTGCCGTCGTCGAGTTCCAGGCGTCCGAGGCCGGAATAGCGGTCGGCCTTGAACTCGCCCCGGTAGGTCATGCCGTTTTCCTTGAGCATCCCTTCACCGTCCCGTCGCCCGAGCTTGAAGCCGCCGGTGTAGCTGCTGGTCGGTGTGGTCAGGCTGCCCTGGCCATGGAACAGGCCCTGCTGGAACTGGCCGCGATAGACCTCGCCATTGCTGCCATGCCATTCCCCGGTGCCGTGCCACTGGCCTTTGTCGAACTGCCCGGCGTACCAGCTGCCATTGGGGTAATCGATGCGTCCCTGGCCTTGTAGCAGCCCGTCCACCAGGTCGCCGCGATAGCGTCCGCCGTCGGGCAGGCGCGCGTCGGGAGGCAGCGGCGATTCGCCGTTGCCGCAGGCGGTGAGCAGCAGGGATAGGGTCAGGGGAACGAATAAGCGCATAACGGGATCCAGATCGTCAGGCGACGAGTATGCCGCAGCTATGCGCGTTGAACATAGAGAAGCGATGCGAAACTGCACGAGCGGTTTCGCGATCGCGCAGGTTTACACGAAGCAGAGCGACAGCGGCTCGGCGATGTAGGCCGGTTTTTCCGAACCTTCGATCTCCAGCGTGGCGGTGGCCTTGAGCAGCCATTGGCCGGGTTTTTTCTCGGTGGCGTCCACCAGGTCGACCTTGAGCCGGACCTTGGAATCGACCTTCACCGGTTGGATGAAACGCACGCTGTCCAGCCCGTAGTTGACGACCATTTTCACGCCCTCGGGCAGGATCAGGATGTCTTCCATCAGCTTGGGCATCAGCGACAGCGACAGGAAACCGTGGGCAATGGTGCTGCCGAACGGGGTCTGCGCGGCCTTGACCGGATCGACGTGGATGAACTGAAAGTCGCCAGTGGCTTCGGCGAACAGGTTGATGCGGTCCTGGTCGATGGTGAGCCATTCGGAACGTCCAAGTTCCTTGCCGACATAATCTTTGAGCGCTGCAACGGGGACGTAGGGCATTGAGACTCTCCTTGGGTTCATCTGTTTTACTTTTTTTTTCTGGAGCGGGGATCGGCATCCCCGGAGAACCACTGTAGATCAACATGGCGCGCAAGTAAGGTCACCGAACATGCTTTTTACGAATGCCGACCCATAGCGTGGGCATGCTTATAATGCCGGCGCGTGTGCGTTTGATTCCGTGGCGAGGGAGCTTGCTCCCGTTGGGCTGCGCAGCGGCCCCATTTTTTTATGAGCGCTGCGCACTCAAGCGGGAGCAAGCTCCCTCGCCACACCGTCACGCCGTGAACCGAATTGGCGCGTTCATTGGATCTGTTGCAGGGGAGAGAGCGGATGTTGCTACGGGGCCTGACCTGGCTGGTGCTGTTTCAATTGCTGGGCACTGCGATCAATCATTTGTTCCTACCCGTGTTGCCGGGGCCGATCATTGGCCTGCTGTTGCTGCTGGGCTATCTGGTCATGCGCGGCGAAGTCAGCGAACCGCTGAACCTGGCCGCCGGCAGCCTGCTGCGTTATCTGCCATTGCTGCTGGTGCCGCCTGCGGTGGGGGTGATGGTCTATGCCCGGGCCATTGCCGCCGATTTCTGGGCCATCGTCGGCGCGTTGACGTTGTCCCTGGTGCTGTCCGTGGCGTTGACGGGGGTGCTGATGCAGCGCTTGGCCCGGCGTCACATCGCCGCCCCGGAGGACAGCCAATGATGCTCGACTGGCAAGGTGCCTGGACCTCGGTGATCCACCATCCGCTGTTTGGCATCGGCATTACCCTGGGCGCCTATCAACTGGTGCTGGCGGCGTTCGAAAAGACTCGCTGGGTGTTCCTGCAACCGGTGCTGATGTCGATGGTGCTGTTGATCATCGTGCTGGTCGGCTGCGGCATCGACTATGCCGAATACCGCAAGAGCACCGAGATCCTCAGCATCCTGCTGGGGCCGGCCACGGTCGCACTGGCGGTGCCGTTGTATTTGAACTTGCGACGGATCCGGCAGTTGTTCTGGCCGATTTTTACTACGCTGGTGATAGCCGGGGTGTTTGCCACGGGCTCTGCTGTGGTGTTGGGCTGGGCTTTCGGTGCCGAGCACATGATTCTGATGACCATGGCGCCCAAGTCCGTGACCTCGCCGATCGCCATGCTGGTGGCCGAGCAGATCGGCGGTGTGGCGGCGATGGCGGCGGTGTTTGTGTTGATCACCGGTGTGCTCGGGGCGATCCTCGGTCCGGGCATTCTGACGAAGCTGGGTGTCCACAGCCCTGAGGCCCGGGGCATGGCCCTGGGGCTGGCGGCCCACGCGGTGGGTACGTCGGTGGCATTGCAGGAAAGCGAGGAGACAGGCGCCTTCGCGGCGCTGGCGATGAGTCTGATGGGCGTGGCCACGGCGGTGTTGCTGCCGTTGGTGGTGTCGATGACGGTTTAAGGAACTGGTTATGAGCTTGCCGCTTTTCCCGTTGAACACCGTGCTGTTCCCCGGTTGCATCCTCGATTTGCAGATTTTCGAGGCGCGTTACCTCGACATGATCGGGCGCTGCATGAAAAAGGGCGAAGGCTTCGGCGTGGTGTGCATCCTCGATGGCGAGGAAGTCGGCATCGCGCCTGAAGGCTACGCGCGGGTCGGTTGTGAGGCGCGTATCACTGATTTCTCCCAGCAGGACAATGGTCTGCTGGGCATTCGCGTGCAGGGCGGGCGGCGTTTTATCGTCCATGGCAGCAGCGTCCAGGCGGATCAACTGACGGTCGCTGAAGTCGAGTGGCTGGAAGAGGAACCGGAGCAACCGCTGCAAGAGGAAGACGCCGACCTGGTGGCGCTGCTCAAGGCCCTGGCCGAGCACCCGATGGTCGAGGCGCTGAACATGGGCACCGAAGCGACCGGTCAGCAGTCGCTGGCCAATCAACTGGCTTACCTGCTGCCGTTCAACGAATTGGACAAGATCGACCTGCTGCAACTCGACGACCCGCAACAGCGCCTGGATGCGATCCAGGCCTTGCTCGATGAACTGCAGGGCGAACTCTTTGCCTGACTCAACTCTATTTCACTGAGTAACACTGATCCCACATGGATCTCCAGTGTTCATTGGCGCGCCGCTCAATAGGCATACCGCAACATCGCATGCGGCAAGTGCCGCAGCGCGAAGAAGCTGAACACCGCCACCAGCGCGGGTAGGATCAGCCACCAGACTTTCGGCGACATGGCCGGTAGCGGGGTCTGGCGCTGGCTCAACCACAGGGCGGCCGCACAGATGCTGGCGGCGAGCATCGCCCCGGCGACGATGTCGCTCGGCCAGTGCGCCCCCAGGTAAACCCGCGACAGGGCGATGGCCAGCGCCGGCAGGCAGCCCAGCAGCAGCCAGGTCAGGCGCAGGCGTGGCGGTTGGCCGCGGCCGGCCAGGACGGCGAGGGTCAGGAACAGCGCGAATGCCCCGGAGGAGTGGCCGCTGGGCATGCTGTAGCTGGTCAGCGGGTCGGTGAGGATTTCCGGGCGCACACGGGCAAAGAAGTGTTTGCTCCCAGTATTGGCCAGGGAGGTGAGCAGCATCGTGCCCCCGGCAAAGATCGCCTGCCGCCATTGCCGTGCCAACAGCAATAACCCGGTCAACAGGCTGCAGACAATCAGCATGTAGCGGAATTCGCCGATCAGCGTGAAGGTCACGGCGATTTCATCCAGCGTCGCGCTGCGATGCTCCTGGACGAGGGCCATCAAGCCTTGGTCGAACGCCGTCAGGTAACGAAAACCGATGAACAGGCCGATCAGGATCACCAGGCCAAGGCCGGCGATCAGCGCCGTGGCATGGCGATGACGACGCAGGCTGCTGTTGACGCTCAGCCCGATCATTGCCGCGATGCTGCCGATGACCACGCCGGCCTGTGGCCAGAAGCCTTCAGGCAGCGGCAGGCGAAACGCCGCCCCGGTGGCCCAGCCCGGCAGCAGGTACGCCACGGTCCAGCCCGCCGCGGCCAACACGCTGACAGCGGCGAAGCGTGGGAACGGCATGTCGCACATTCCGGCCACCATCGGCAACATGGGCCGTAGCGGGCCGATAAAACGCCCCACCAGCAGGCTGGCGATGCCGTAGCGCTGGAAATAGTTTTCCGCGGCGCTCATCCATTCCGGGTGATGCCGCAGCCCGGGCAGGCGGCGGATGTTCTGGTGGAAATGCCGACCGAGGAAGTACGACACCAGGTCCCCGAGCAGCCCGCCAAGCAGGCCCAGCAGCAACGTCTCGCCCAAGGACAACGCCCCGCTGCCGGCCAGCACGGCGATGGCAAACAACAGCACGGTACCCGGCACGATCAGGCCGGCGATGGCCAGGCACTCCACGCAGGCGACGATGAACACCGCCACCGCCAGCCATTGCGGGTTGACGGTCAACCAGCCGGTGATGCTATCGAGCCATGGGCCCATAAATACAACTCCATTGAGTATTGATTGGCATGCACCGAATCCCCTGTGGGATTGTGTTGCGAACACAAAAGCTATGGCCGCTGAAGATCAACTGTGGGAGCGAGCTTGCTCGCTCCCACAGGGGGCGGTGTTTTCATCCAAGCAAGAAATAATCGCGACCTTCGACCTGCCCCCGTCGCAGCGGGTTCCGGGTGCACCACGGTGCGTAGGCGGCGTCGACGAAGCGGTAGGGTAAATGCTCGTCCCGTCCCAGGGGAATACCCAGGCGGGTGGTCTGGATCACGTTGACCGTCGGCACACCCACATCTTCCACCAGCAAGCGCTCGGGGTCGAAGCGTTTGGCGTCCCAGTCCGGCACTTTCAGCCCCAACGCTTTGCACAGCAAGGTCTGGCCGGCACAGAGCTTTTGCGGCGTACGCGGTCGACCTTGGGCGTCGGGGTTGTTGAGCAGCATCTGCGCCAGGCTCGCCGGCCCGGAAAGGGCATCGACCCACGGGTAGGCCGATTTGATCAACACCGCATTGCCCGGGCCCTGGGCGCTGAAGTTCAGCGAATCGCCGCCCCGGGCGTAGTACATATAGATGTGGCCGCCATCCAGAAACAAAGCCTTGCGCTTTTCCGTGTAGCCCAGCGAGGCGTGGCTGCCTTTTTCGGCGAAGTAATACGCCTCGGTCTCGATGATCCGCGCGCCGAGCCACAGGTCACCGACCTTGTGACGGATGACTTTGCCCAGCAGGTCCTTGGCAAGCACCTGGGCGTCTCGATCGAAAAAGGCGTGGGGCAGGGCGTTGGGCGATGGCAAATCGGTCATGGCGATAAACAGAGGGAGGCCAAAGGAAGCGCGATGATAGCAATGGAAAGCTTAATCACCGCTGAACAGTCGCTTCAACCAGCTGTTTACGCCTGTTTTGCTGCTCCGCCGGTCACCACTGTGAGTCCATGCTGTTAGTCGAGGGTTACGACAGCTATAATCTGCCGCTTTCCTCATCGCCAAAACCAAACAGACCATGACTGAGTCCGTTCTTGACTACATGACCCGCCTGGGTCGCGCCGCTCGCCAGGCGTCGCGCATCATCGGCCGGGCCAGCACCGCGCAGAAAAACCGCGCCCTGCAGGCCGCCGCCAATGCGCTGGACGCTGCGCGTGCCGAGTTGTCCGCTGCCAACGAACTGGACCTGGCCGCCGGCCGGGCCAATGGTCTGGAACCGGCCATGCTCGAACGCCTGGCCCTGACCCCGGCACGCATCGACGGCATGATCGTCGGTCTGCGCCAGGTCGCGGCCCTGCCGGACCCGGTCGGGGCGATCCGCGACATGAGCTACCGGCCATCAGGCATTCAGGTCGGCAAGATGCGCGTGCCCCTGGGTGTGGTCGGGATCATCTACGAGTCGCGGCCGAACGTGACCATCGACGCCGCCAGCCTGTGCCTGAAGTCGGGTAACGCGACCATCCTGCGTGGTGGCTCCGAGGCGATCCATTCCAACCGTGCCATTGCCGCCTGCATCCAGCGCGGCCTGGCCGAGGCCGATCTGCCGGCGGCCGTGGTGCAAGTGGTGGAAACCACTGACCGTGCCGCAGTCGGCGCATTGATCACCATGCCCGAGTTCGTCGATGTCATCGTGCCGCGTGGTGGCAAGGGCCTGATCGAGCGGGTCAGCCGTGACGCCCGCGTGCCGGTGATCAAGCACCTGGACGGCATCTGCCACGTCTACGTCAGCGCCCACGCCGAATTGCCGAAGGCCCAGCGCATCGCCTTCAACGCCAAGACCTACCGTTATGGCATCTGCGGCGCGATGGAAACCCTGTTGGTGGATCAGGCCGTGGCCAAGGACTTCCTGCCGTCGATGGCTGCCCAGTTCCGCAAAAAAGGCGTCGAGCTGCGCGGTTGCGAGCGCACCCGGGCGATCATCGAGGCCGTTGCGGCCACGCAAGAAGACTGGGACACCGAATACCTGGCGCCGATCCTGTCGATCCGTGTGGTCGACGGGCTGGACGAGGCCATCGAGCACATCAACCGCCACGGCTCGCACCACACCGACTCCATTGTCAGTGAACACCTGGGTGAAACCCGGCGCTTCGTCGCCGAAGTGGATTCGGCGTCGGTGATGATCAACACCCCGACCTGCTTCGCCGATGGCTTTGAATACGGATTGGGTGCCGAGATCGGCATTTCTACTGATAAGCTGCACGCCCGCGGCCCGGTGGGCCTCGAAGGCCTGACCTGCGAGAAGTACATCGTGGTCGGTGACGGCCAGTTGCGCGGACAGGAGCCAGTCTGACTTGGGCGATCTCGACCCACTGGCCTCTATGACTACGACCGCTGTGACGGCAACCACCGCGCCAAAGCGCATCGGCATCCTGGGCGGCACGTTCGACCCGGTGCACATCGGCCATTTGCGCGGTGCGCTGGAAGTCGCCGACGCCCTGGCCCTCGATGAGCTACGCCTGACGCCCAGCGCCCGGCCGCCGCACCGGGATACGCCGCAGGTGTCGGCGCAGGACCGCCTGGCGATGGTCGAGTGCGCGGTGGCCGGTGTGGCGCCGTTGGTGGTGGACGCCCGCGAATTGCAGCGGGACAAACCGTCCTACACCATTGATACCCTGGAGCTGATGCGCGCCGAACTGGCCGCTGATGCCCAGGTTTTTCTGCTTCTGGGCTGGGACGCATTTTGCGGCCTGCCCACTTGGCATCGCTGGGAAGAGTTGCTCCAGCATTGCCACATCCTGGTGCTGCAACGCCCGGATGCCGACAGCGAGCCGCCGGATGCCTTGCGCAACCTGCTGGCGGCCCGCTCGGTGAGCGACCCGCTGGCCCTGAAAGGGCCGAGCGGACAGATTGCATTCGTCTGGCAGACGCCGCTCGCGGTATCCGCCACCCAGATCCGTCAACTGCTGGCCAGCGGTAAGTCGGTACGTTTCCTGGTGCCCGACGCGGTCCTGGCCTACATCGATGCGCACGGGCTTTACCGTGCGTCGAACTGAAAAAGGTGTGCTTCAAGGCACGTGAATGCGTGTAGCGAAGCGCCCGAACATACGAGCAAAACGAGTTTTATATGACTGACAAAGACGTAAACAAAGTAAAGCGCAAAGGCACGTTCAAAAGCGCCCCGCTGCCGGTAGAGGCCCACACCGGCGTCGTACTGGCCGGTGAAGAACTGGTCAAGGTCGCCGTTGCGGCCCTGGAAGACGTCAAGGCCCAGGACATCCAGGTGATCGACGTTCGTGAAAAGCAGAGCATCACGGACTACATGATCATCGCCACCGGTACCTCCAACCGCCAGATCGGCGCGATGCTGGACAAGGTCCGCGAAGCGGTCAAGGCCCAGGGTGTCAAGCCGCTGGGTGAAGAAGGCAAGGGCGACAGCGACTGGGTACTGCTGGATATGGACGATGTCATCGTGCACATGATGACGGCCTCGGCGCGCCAGTTCTATGACCTGGAACGCCTGTGGGCCGGTGCCGAGCAGAGCCGTTCGGCCAGCGCCGCGCACCACAGCCCGGAAAACCCCCATGAGCACTTCACCAAGCTCAACAAAGACCAGCAATAAGGGACCGCTGTGCGACTGCGCCTGATCGCCGTCGGTTCTCGCATGCCCAAGTGGGTGGAAGAAGGCTGGCATGAATATGCCAAGCGTCTTCCGTCCGAGCTGGCCCTGGAACTGGTGGAAATTCCGCTCAATACCCGTGGCAAGAACGCCGACGTGGCGCGCTTCATCCGCCAAGAAGGCGAAGCCATGCTGGCCAAGGTCGGGCCGAACGAGCGCATTGTCACCCTCGAAGTCCATGGCAAGCCCTGGAGCACCGAGCAACTGGCGGTGGAGCTCGATCGCTGGCGGTTGGACGCGCGCACGGTCAATTTCATGGTCGGTGGCCCGGAAGGGCTGGCGCCGGAAGTCTGTGCCCGGGCCGATCAGCGCTGGTCCTTGTCGCCGTTGACGTTGCCACATCCGCTGGTGCGGATCCTGATCGGCGAACAGCTGTATCGTGCCTGGACAGTTCTGTCCGGGCACCCTTACCACAAGTAATCCTGCCCCATGCCCCAGCCGATCCGCATCAAGGACCACGAAAAAGACGCCCGTCTGGTGCGGGGCCGCGTCGTGTTCGGCGCTATTATGGTGGTGACGCTGATCTGTGTGCTGATTGCGCGCTTGTATTTCCTCCAGGTGATCCAGTACGAGTACCACTCGACCCTGTCGGAAAACAACCGCGTGCATGTGCAGCCGATTCCGCCGACCCGCGGGCTGATTTTCGACCGCAATGGCGTGGTGGTGGCGGATAACCGTCCCAGTTTCAGCCTGAGCATGACCCGCGAGCGCTCCGGCGACTGGCAGCACGTGCTCGACGTGATTGTCGAAGTGCTGCAACTGACGCCCGAGGACCGGGCGATCTTCGAGAAGCGCATGCGCCAGGGCCGACGTCCGTTCGAGCCGGTGCCGATCCTGTTCGAGCTGACCGAAGAGCAGATCGCCCTTATCGCCGTGAACCAGTTCCGCCTGCCCGGCGTCGAGGTGGTGGCGCAGTTGGTGCGGCATTATCCCCAGGGGCCGCACTTTGCCCACTCGGTCGGCTACATGGGACGGATCAACGAGAAAGAGCTCAAGACCCTCGATCCGGTCAATTACAGCGGCACCCACCATATCGGCAAGACCGGCATCGAGCGTTTCTACGAGCCCGAGCTGCATGGCCAGGTGGGTTACGAGGAAGTCGAAACCAACGCCCGCGGCCGCGTATTGCGGGTGCTCAAGCGTACCGACCCGATTCCCGGCAAGGACATCGTCCTGAGCCTGGACATCAAGCTGCAAGAGGCCGCCGAAGCGGCGCTGGGTGGTCGGCGTGGTGCCGTGGTGGCGCTGGACCCGAACACTGGCGAGGTGTTGGCAATGGTCAGCCAGCCGAGTTTCGACCCGAACCTGTTCGTCACCGGCATCAGCTTCAAGGCCTACGCCGAGCTGCGCGATTCCATCGATCGGCCGCTGTTCAACCGGGTGCTGCGCGGTCTCTATCCGCCGGGCTCGACCATCAAGCCGGCCGTGGCGATTGCCGGGCTGGACTCCGGCGTGGTGACCGCGTCGAGCCGGGTCTACGACCCGGGTTATTACCAACTGCCGAACTATGACCACAAGTACCGCAACTGGAACCGCACCGGCGACGGTTATGTGGACCTGGAAACGGCGATCATGCGTTCCAACGACACCTACTTCTATGACTTGGCCCACAAGCTGGGGATCGATCGGTTGTCGTCCTACATGAACAAGTTCGGTCTCGGTCAGAAAGTCTCCCTGGATATGTTCGAGGAATCCCCCGGCCTGATGCCTTCGCGCGAATGGAAGCGGGCGACCCGGCGCCAGGCCTGGTTCCCCGGCGAAACCCTGATCCTGGGGATCGGCCAGGGCTACATGCAGGCCACGCCACTGCAACTGGCCCAGGCCACGGCGCTGGTGGCGAGCAAGGGCAAGTGGTATCGCCCGCACCTGGCCAAGACCATCGAAGGCCAGAAACCGGTGGACCCGGACCCGATGCCAGACATCATCCTGCGCAACCCGTCGGACTGGCAGAAGGTCAACAACGGCATGCAGCAGGTGATGCACGGCGCCCGCGGCACCGCCCGCAAGGCGTCCATCGGTGCGCAATACCGGATTGCCGGCAAGAGCGGTACGGCCCAGGTCGTCGCCATCAAGCAGGGCGAGAAGTACGACCGCTCCAAGGTCCAGGAACGCCATCGCGACCACGCCTTGTTCGTCGGCTTCGCGCCGGCCGACAACCCGAAGATCGTCGTGTCGGTGATGGTCGAGAACGGTGAGTCGGGTTCCGGCGTCGCCGCGCCGGTGGTGCGCCAGATCATGGACGCCTGGCTGCTGGACGAGCACGGCCAGCTCAAGCCGGAATACGCAAGCCCCATCACTGCGGAGGCTACGGCCCGTGAAGAATAATTTCGACCGGATCCTCTCCAGCGAAGATGTGATGCGCCGCCGTGCCACCTTGCTGCAGCGCATGCACATCGATGGTCCGTTGCTGATCCTGCTGCTGACCCTGGCCGCAGGCAGCCTGTTCGTGCTGTATTCGGCCAGTGGCAAGAACTGGGACCTGCTGGGCAAGCAGGCCACCTCGTTCGGCATCGGCCTGGTGTCGATGGTCGTCATTGCCCAGCTCGAGCCGCGTTTCATGGCCCGCTGGGTGCCGCTGGCCTATGTGGTGGGCGTGAGCCTGCTGGTGGTGGTGGACGTGATGGGTCACAACGCCATGGGCGCCACTCGCTGGATCAACATTCCCGGGGTGATCCGCTTCCAGCCTTCGGAATTCCTCAAGATCATCATGCCGGCGACCATCGCCTGGTACCTGGCCAAGCGCACCCTGCCGCCGCAGCTCAAGCACGTGTGCATCAGCCTGTTGCTGATCGGCATCCCGTTCATCCTGATCGTGCGCCAGCCGGACCTTGGCACTTCGCTGCTGATCCTGGCCGGTGGCGCCTTCGTGCTGTTCATGGGCGGTTTGCGCTGGCGCTGGATCCTCAGCGTCGTCGCCATCGCGGTGCCGGTCTCGGTGGCCATGTGGTACTTCGTGATGCACGACTACCAGAAGCAACGAATCCTGACCTTCCTCGACCCGGAGAGCGATCCGCTGGGCACTGGCTGGAACATCATCCAGTCCAAGGCCGCCATCGGCTCCGGCGGGGTGTTCGGCAAGGGCTGGCTGATGGGCACCCAGTCGCACCTGGACTTTTTGCCGGAAAGCCACACCGACTTCATCATCGCCGTACTGGGCGAGGAGTTCGGCCTGGTAGGCATCTGCGTGTTGCTGTTGATCTACCTGCTGCTGATCGGTCGCGGCTTGGTGATCACCGCCCAGGCCCAGACATTGTTCGGCAAGTTGCTCGCGGGCAGCCTGACCATGACGTTTTTTGTTTATGTTTTCGTCAACATCGGTATGGTCAGTGGCCTGTTGCCGGTCGTGGGGGTGCCGTTGCCATTCATTAGCTACGGAGGAACTTCGCTGGTGACACTACTGTCAGCGTTTGGGGTCTTGATGTCGATTCATACGCATCGCAAGTGGATCGCGCAGGTTTGAATAAGGTGAAGAGTTCAATGCAAGCAATGCGTGGCTGGTCGACGCGATATGCGCCGTGGATCGGCCTGGTCGGCTTCCTGGGCGGTGCGCCGCATGCCCAGGCAGGCGAATACGAAGGTTCGCCACAGGTGGCCGAATTCGTCGGTGAGATGACCCGCGACTACGGTTTTGCCGGTGAGCAGCTGATGGGGGTATTTCGCGAGGCCGAGCGCAAGCAGTCGATCCTTGACGCCATCTCCCGGCCCGCCGAGCGGGTCAAGCAGTGGAGCGAGTACCGGCCGATGTTCATCACCGAGGCGCGTATCGCCCGGGGCGTGGACTTCTGGCGCCAGCACGAGGCGGCCCTGGCCCGTGCCGAGCAGGAATACGGCGTACCGGCCCAGTTCATTGTGGCTATCATTGGCGTCGAGACGTTCTTTGGCCGTAACACCGGGAATTTCAGGGTGATCGACGCGCTGTCGACCCTGGGCTTCGATTACCCGCCGCGCGCCGAATTCTTTCGCAAGGAGCTGCGCGAGTTCTTGCTGCTGGCCCGCGAAGAGCAGGTTGATCCGCTGACCCTCAAGGGTTCTTATGCCGGAGCCATGGGCCTGCCGCAATTCATGCCCAGCAGTTTTCGTGCTTACGCGGTGGACTTCGACGACGACGGTCACATCAATATCTGGACCAACCCGACCGATGCCATCGGCAGTGTTGCCAGCTATTTCAAGCGCCACGGCTGGGAAGCCGGCCAGCCGGTGGTCAGCCGTGCCGACGTGCGTGGCGAGCAGGTGGACCAGGGCCTGACCGAGGGCATCGAGCCGACGAAAACCGTCGGGGAGTTGCGGGCGTTGGGCTGGTCGAGTCATGATGCGCTGCGTGACGACATGCCGGTCACCGCGATACGCCTGGAAGGCGAACAAGGCCCCGAATACTGGATGGGCCTGAAGAATTTCTACGCGATTACGCGTTATAACCGCAGCGTGATGTACGCCATGGCCGTATATCAACTGTCTGAAGAGCTGGTCAAAGCACGGGGCGTCAAATAATGCGGGCATTGCCTACCTATCTACCCCTGAAAGCCAAACCCCTCAAGCTCGTGGCGTTGGCCGCGCTGTCGCTGTTGGTCGTCAGTTGTTCGACCAGCCGCGCGCCGGCCCAGAAGAACTCCACCGCCGTGCGCGCGACGCCCGGCCTGGACATCAACCGGGCCCACAAGGACGGCGCGCCGTGGTGGGATGTGGATGTCTCGCGCATTCCCGATGCCACGCCGACCCTGCACACGGGCCCCTACAAGGCCAACCCGTACACGGTGTTGGGCAAGACCTATTTCCCGCTGTCCGACTCCAAGCGCTACGTGGCCTCGGGCACGGCGTCCTGGTATGGCACCAAGTTCCACGGCCAGAACACCGCCAACGGCGAGGTGTATGACCTGTATGGCATGAGCGCGGCCCACAAGACCTTGCCGCTGCCCAGCTATGTGCGGGTGACCAACCTGGACAACAACAAGAGCGTGATCCTGCGGGTCAATGACCGTGGGCCGTTCTATTCCGACCGCATCATCGACTTGTCGTATGCGGCGGCGAAAAAACTCGGTTACGCTGAAATCGGCACCGCCCGGGTCAAGGTTGAAGGTATCGACCCGCAGGAATGGTGGGCCCAACGCGGCCGTCCGGCGCCTTTGATGCTCAACGAGCCGAAAGTGGCGCAAAATGCCGCGCCGACCGTGACGGCGTCCACCGGCACGGTCGAGCAGTGGACGCCACCGCCGCAGCAGCACGCGGCGGCCGTAGTGCCCGTTCAGCTCGACGCAAAAAAAAACGCTTCTGCAACAGCGTCTGGCCAGTTTCTGCAAGTGGGCGCGTTCGCCAACCCGGACGCTGCCGAGCTGCTGAGGTCGAAGCTCAGCTCGATGGTGAGCGCCCCGGTGTTCATCAGCTCGATCGTGCGCAACCAGCAGACACTGCATCGGGTGCGCCTGGGGCCGATCGGTTCTCCGGGTGAAGTCCAGCAAGTGCAGAACAGTGTGCGCCTGGCCAATCTCGGTTCGCCGAGCCTGGTCACCGCCGAGTAATTGATTGAGGCCCGCTTGCGGTTGGAGCGGGCCAGGTTGTTGGCTCCATGAATAACAAAAGCCCGGCAAGGGTTGTGAGTGAGCAACTTAAATACGCGGCGACCCGTTAGAAGGTTGCCTGTTTCAGTTTTGCCTTCGGGCAGTCCCATTAGCGATTTCGAGAGACGGATGAACATCACCACCTTTGCCAAACGCCTTTGCCTGCTAGTCCCGCTGCTTCTCTCCCCAGCCGCGTTCGCGGTGGAGATGATGCCTGCGCCTCCTCAATTGGCCGCCAAATCCTTCGTGCTCATGGATGCCAGCAGCGGCGAGGTACTGGTAGAGAACAACGGTGACCAGCGCCTGCCACCGGCCAGCCTGACCAAGCTGATGACCGCCTACATCGCCACCCTGGAAATCCGTCGTGGCCAGATCGGTGAAAACGATCCGGTGACCGTCAGCGAAAACGCCTGGCGTACCGGCGGTTCGCGGATGTTCATCAAGGTCGGTTCGCAAGTGACCGTCAGCGACCTGCTGCACGGCATCATCATCCAGTCCGGCAACGACGCCAGCGTCGCCCTGGCCGAGCACATCGCCGGCAGCGAAGATGCGTTCGCCGACATGATGAACAAGACCGTGGCCGACCTGGGCATGACCAACAGCCACTTCATGAACCCTACCGGTCTGCCGAACCCTGAGCACTACTCGTCGGCTCACGACATGGCGCTGCTGGCACGGGCGATCATTCATGAAGACCCGGCGCACTACGCCATCTACTCCCAGAAGGAATTCTTCTGGAACGGCATCAAGCAGCCTAACCGCAACCTGCTGCTGTGGCGCGACAAGACCGTCGATGGCCTGAAGACCGGCCACACCGACGAAGCTGGCTACTGCATGGTGTCTTCGGCTGTCCGTGACGGCATGCGCCTGATCGCCGTCGTCTTCGGCACCAGCAGCGAAGTGGCCCGTGCCGCTGAAACCCAGAAGCTGCTGACCTACGGTTTCCGTTTCTTCGAAACCCAGACCTTCTACCAGAAGGGCACCGAACTGGCCCAGGCCCAGGTCTGGAAAGGCACCACCAATCAGGTGAAGGCCGGCCTGGCCCAAGACCTGACCATGACCTTGCCTAAAGGCCAGCTCAAGAAGCTCGCTGCCAGCATGACCATGAACCCGCAACTGACCGCTCCCATCGCCAAGGGCGACGTGATCGGTAAAGTCGAAGTCAAACTGGACGACAAAGTGGTGCACAGCGCCGACCTGATCGCTCTGGACGCGGTCGAGGAAGGTGGTATCTTCCGCCGCATGTGGGATAGCATCCGTCTATTCTTCTACGGCTTGTTCAACTGATTGAAGTGTTGACCTGCATGGCCTCGTTCCCATTCGGAGCGGGGCCATGTGCGTTACCACGGCTTACGAGGCCGTTACCCCATGACAGACTCTGAAGTAAAAGCGCCGAAGATCGAATTCCCCTGCGCGGATTATCCGATCAAGGTCATCGGCGACACCGGCGTGGGTTTCAAGGACCGGATCATTGCGATCCTTGAAAAACATGCCACCGTTGACCACAAGACCCTGGCCGAGCGCCAGAGTACCAACGGCAAGTACACGACGATCCAGTTGCACATCATTGCCACCGGCCAGGAACAGCTCTACGACATCAACAGCGAGCTGCGTGCGACCGGTTTCGTGCACATGGTGTTGTGATGCCGGGCACGCTGGGCTTTCGCGAGCTGGGCACGATGGCTTACGAGCCGGTCTGGCATGCCATGCAACGCTTCACGAACGAACGCGGCACTACCGTCGACGATGAAGTCTGGCTGGTGGAACACCCGCCGGTGTTCACCCAGGGCCAGGCCGGCAAGGCCGAGCACCTGCTGCTGCCGGGGGATATCCCGGTGGTGAAGGTCGACCGGGGCGGGCAGGTGACCTACCATGGTCCTGGCCAATTGGTCGCCTACCTGTTACTGGATGTGCGCAAGCTGGGGTTTGGCGTGCGCGAGCTGGTCACCCGCATGGAGACATGCCTGATCGAGCTGCTGGCCAGCTACGGTGTGACGGCGGCGGCCAAGCCGGATGCGCCGGGTGTCTATGTCGACGGGGCGAAGATCGCCTCCTTGGGATTGCGAATCCGCCACGGCTGTTCGTTTCATGGCCTGGCGCTGAACGTGGACATGGACCTTGCGCCATTTCGACGGATTAATCCCTGTGGCTACGCGGGACTGGCGATGACCCAGTTGAGCGAGCATGCAGGATCGATTGAATTTGCCGAGGTAAGTGCCCGGCTGCGCGCGCAGCTCGTCAAACACCTCGACTATGCTGAGCAGACGACCCTCACGGGCGGAATCGACTGATATGACTACTGATGCAGTGCAAACCATTATCCCGACGCAGGACGTCACTGAGCGTCCGGCCCCACGTGCCAAGGTAGAGGCCGGCGTCAAGCTGCGCGGCGCCGAGAAGGTTGCACGCATCCCGGTCAAGATCATTCCGACCACCGAATTGCCAAAGAAACCTGACTGGATCCGCGTGCGCATCCCGGTGTCCCCGGAAGTCGACCGAATCAAGGCCCTGCTGCGCAAGCACAAGCTGCACAGCGTCTGCGAAGAAGCCTCCTGCCCGAACCTGGGCGAGTGCTTCTCCGGCGGCACTGCCACATTCATGATCATGGGCGACATCTGCACCCGTCGCTGCCCATTCTGTGACGTTGGCCACGGCCGTCCGAAGCCATTGGACACCAACGAGCCGGAAAGCCTGGCCATCGCCATCGCCGACCTGAAGCTCAAGTATGTGGTGATCACCTCGGTGGACCGTGACGACCTGCGTGACGGCGGTGCCCAGCACTTCGCCGACTGCATCCGCGAGATCCGCAAACTGTCGCCGAATGTCCAGCTGGAAACCCTGGTGCCCGATTACCGTGGCCGCATGGACATCGCCCTGGAAATCACCGCCGCCGAGCCGCCAGATGTGTTCAACCACAACCTGGAAACCGTGCCGCGCCTGTACAAGGCTGCGCGTCCGGGGTCGGATTACCAGTGGTCGTTGACCTTGCTGCAACGCTTCAAGCAGATGATGCCGCACATTCCGACCAAGTCCGGCTTGATGCTGGGCCTGGGTGAGACGGATGAGGAAGTTATCGAGGTCATGAAGCGCATGCGTGAGCATGACATCGATATGTTGACCTTGGGGCAGTACTTGCAGCCTTCGCGTAGTCACCTGCCGGTGCAGCGTTTTGTGCATCCGGATACCTTTGCCTGGTTTGCCGAGGAAGGGTACAAGATGGGCTTCAAGAACGTGGCTTCGGGGCCGTTGGTGCGGTCTTCGTATCATGCGGATGAGCAGGCTAAGTTGGTCAAGGCTGAGCTGCTGGGGGCCTGATTTTTTTGTCGGGTGGTGGTTTTGGGGTGGTGTGAATATCCGTTGCTGCGGTAACGGCTACTTATGGTTCCGCTCTTACAGCGGGTCACTTTTGAAGAGCGCAAAAGTAACCAAAACGCTCTTGCCCCACCACTCGGCACCTCGCTTAGGCTCGGTGTGCCCTCACTCCGGCATTGCTCCGTGGGCCGCCGCGAAGGGCCATCCATGGCCCAGCGCGGCTA
>NZ_FMTR01000043.1:0-26510 GCF_900100135.1 Pseudomonas sp. NFACC05-1
TCACCTGGGTGTGTCAGGTTGGTCGCATTCAGCATTCAGTCTCTTTGGGGTTGCTGCGCAACCCAGCGGGAGCAAGCTCCCTCGCCACAGGGGAGTGTTAACCATGTCCCCGGACCAAACAGGGGGTACTGAAGTGAGGGGTTATAGCTCGCTGACCTTCACCCAACGCTGCTCCCGCGCCGCCACCCGAATCGCCGCCGCCAGCCGCTCCACTTCCCAGGCCTCTTCGAAGTCCGTGCCGCTGCCGCCTTCGCCTGCAAGCGTCATGACCAGTTCCTGCACCTCCAGGGTCTTCAATTCGTTGTACCCCAACTGGTGCCCGGCGGCCGGGCTGAACGCGGCGTAGCCCGGCAAATCCGGGCCGGCCAGCAGGCGCTGGAAACCTGGCTGGCCGACGCGACACACGCGCAGTTCATTCAGCCGTTCCTGATCGAACGCCAGGGTGCCGAGGGTGCCGCTGATCTCGAAGCTCAGGTGGTTTTTGTAGCCGTGCTTGAGCCAACTGCTGCTCACCGTGCCCCGGGCGCCATTGGCGAAACGCAGCAACGCGTGGACCTGGTCGTCCACCGCGATGGCACGTTGTTCGGCATTGCCCGCGCTGGCAGGCCGTTGGCTGTGCACGGTCTGGCTGTCGGCGCACACCGCCTCGACATCGCCCAACAAGTGCCGGGCCATGGCCAGCAAGTGGCTGCCCAGGTCCGCCAGTGCGCCGCCGGCGTGGGCCGCTTCGCAGCGCCATGACCACGGCGAGGCGGGGTTGGCCATGAAGTCTTCGCTGAATTCGCCCTGGAAACTGATGATCTGTCCCAGTTCGCCGCGCTGGATCATGTCCCGCGCCCGTTGAATGATCGGGTTGTGCTGGTAGTTGTAGCCGACCCGCGTCACCACCCCGGCCGCCTTGGCCGCCTGGCGCATCTGCTCGGCCTGCTCCAGGGACACCGCCAGGGGTTTTTCACAATAGACCGGCTTGCCCGCCGCCAACGCCGCCATGGCCATCGGGAAGTGCAGGTGATTGGGAGTGGTGATGGCGATCAGGTTGACCTTGGGGTCGTCAATCAGTTGTTGCCAGTCGCTATGGGCCGTTTCGAACCCCCAGCTCTGGGCGCACTGCCGGGCACGCTGAGGATCGGCGTCGGCCAGGGCCGCCAGTGTCAGGTTCAGGGGGAGGTCGAACACCGCCTTGGCATTGTGGAACGCCAAGGCATGGGCACGGCCCATGAAGCCGGTGCCAATCAGACCGATGCCGAGTTCACGCATGAGGAAGAGCCCTTTGAATTGTTATTTTCAGAAGGGCTATTTATGGAATAAATATTCTCTAATTGCAAATGTTGGAATAAATATTCATTTGTTCGTCGTCACTACAATGCCATGTGGGAGCGAGCAAGCCCGCTCCCACAAAGGTTTCCATCCTCAGGACAGGAACCCACCGTCCACATTCAACGCCACACCCGTGGTGTAGCTCGACGCATCGCTGGCCAGGTACAGCACAGCGCCGGCCATTTCGCTCGGGTCGGCCACGCGCTTGAGGGGGATCTGCGCCAGGGCGGTTTTCAGGATGGCGTCGTTCTTGACCAGGGCCGAGGCGAACTTGGTGTCGGTCAGGCCCGGCAGCAGGGCGTTGCAGCGGATGCCGAATTGCGCGCACTCCTTGGCGAAGACTTTGGTCATGTTGATCACCGCAGCCTTGGTCACCGAGTAGATGCCCTGGAAGATCCCCGGCGAGATGCCGTTGATCGACGCCACGTTGATGATGCTGCCGCCGCCGTTCTCGCGCATCAGCTTGCCGGCTTCCACCGACATGAAGAAGTAGCCGCGGATGTTCACGTCCACGGTTTTCTGGAACGCACCCAGGTCGGTGTCCAGGACGTTGCAGAATTGCGGGTTGGTGGCGGCGTTGTTGACCAGGATGTCCAGGCGTCCGAACTGTTCGCGGATGCTCGCGAATACCTGGCTGATCTGCTCCATTTCACCGATGTGGCAGGCGATGGCGGTGGCCTTGCCGCCGGCGGCGATGATGGCGTCGGCCACGTGTTGGCAACCGTCGAGCTTGCGGCTGGAAACGATCACATGCGCGCCTTGCTGGGCCAGCAGTTTGGCGATGGCTTCGCCGATGCCGCGGCTGGCGCCGGAAACGAAAGCGATTTTACCGTCGAGGTCGAACAACTGGGTCTTGGACATGCTGTTTCCTTGTTATAGGTGCGCTCAGAGCGTGGATTTGCTGATGACCTGCAGGCTCATCTGCTCCAGCAGCTTGTTCATCTGAACGAACTGCGCGAAGCGTTTGTCCTGGGTCTGGCCGTGGAAGAAGCGGTAGTAGATCTGCTGGACGATGCCGGCCAGGCGGAACAGGCCGTAGGTGTAATAGAAGTCGAAGTTGTCGATGCGGATCCCGGCGCGTTCGGCGTAGTAATCGACGAACTCGCGGCGGGTCAGCATGCCAGGGGCGTGGCTTGGCTGGCGGCGCATCAGTTGCACCGGCGCCGGGTCGTCGGCCTCGATCCAGTAGGCGAGGCTGTTGCCCAGGTCCATCAACGGATCGCCGATCGTGGTCAGTTCCCAGTCCAGTACGCCGATGATCTGCATCGGGTTCTCGGGGTCGAGGATCACGTTGTCGAAGCGGTAGTCGTTGTGGACGATGCTCGACGTAGGGTGGTCGGCGGGCATCTTGTCGTTGAGCCAGGCCTTGACCGTCTCCCATTTCGGCGCGTCCGGGGTCAGGGCTTTTTCGTAGCGGTCGCTCCAGCCGCGGATCTGCCGGGCCACGTAGCCTTCGGGCTTGCCCAGGTCGGCCAGGCCGCAGGCGTTGTAGTCGACACGGTGCAGCTCGACGAGCCGGTCGATGAAGCTCTTGCACAGCGCTTCGGTGCGGGCGGCGTCGAAACCCAGTTCCGGCGGCAGGTCTGAGCGCAGGATGATGCCCTTGACCCGTTCCATTACATAGAACTCGGCGCCCATCACTGACTCGTCGGTGCAGTGCACGTAGGCCTTCGGGCAATAGGGGAATGCCTCGCGCAGCTGATTGAGGATGCGGAACTCGCGGCCCATGTCGTGGGCGGACTTGGCCTTGTGGCCGAACGGCGGACGGCGCAGGACGAATTCCTGCTCGGGGTATTCCAGCAGGTAGGTCAGGTTCGACGCGCCACCGGGAAACTGGCTGATCCGGGGCAGGCCAGTCAGGCCGGGAATGTGGGCCTTGAGGTACGGGTCGATCAGGTTGGCATCGAGTTCTTCACCGTCGCGCACGCGGGTGGACTGATCAGTAAACGCCATGCTTATCCCTTCTGCTTATTTTGGAGGCCATCGATCATTGGCTAATCTAATGGCGCGCGGGAGGCGTCACAAGCACGCCAGGGTCTTATAGGTTAGCGTGTTGCAGGATAATCAGTGGGCTTGATGCATTGCGGCGTGCGCGTCGAGGATGGGCGAGCTAAGGTTCTGGAATCTGTCGCTTTCAATGGAGCAACCGCGATGGGATGCCCGCAAGTCTGTGGCACCGCGACCTTGCAATGCAGCTTCGGCGCTGCCCCGGCGGTGCTCAATGTGCTGCCGGTCAATCGCCTGCTGACCGGCGGGATGCCGGCGGCGAACATCATGGACCACATCCCGCTGGTGAACATCACCACGTTTGGCATGTGCATGAGCCTGGCGAACCCGACCGTGGCCGCCGCCACCGCGGCGGCACTCGGCGTGCTGACGCCCATGCCCTG
Organism: Pseudomonas sp. NFACC05-1; assembly: GCF_900100135.1. NCBI lineage: Bacteria > Pseudomonadati > Pseudomonadota > Gammaproteobacteria > Pseudomonadales > Pseudomonadaceae > Pseudomonas > Pseudomonas sp. NFACC05-1. The sequence goes on from NZ_FMTR01000043.1 coordinate 3,708, forward strand.
CATCCCGGCCACCGCGGCGCCATGGATCCCCGGCGGCGCCCCGACCCTGTTGCTGGGCAACATGCCGGCCATCGATGCTAACAGCACCTTGATGTGTACCTGGGCCGGGGTGATCAAGATCGTGGTGCCAGGGCAGGTGCAGATGTTGATTCCCTGAGTAACACCAAGATCCCTGTGGGAGGCTATGTAGGTTACTTAAGACCGTAGATGACCCCGTGGCGAGAGAGCTTGCTCCCGCTGGACTGCGCAGCAGGCCCATTTTTGTGAGTGCTTCGCACTCAAGCGGGAGCAAGCTCCCTCGCCACAGTGAATTAAACAAACCTTAGGTGAACAGCATTCCCTGTGGGAGCGAGGCGGCTGCTGGAACCAGTCCCCAGTTTATGCCTGCGCCGGATCATTCCAGCGCCTGAACCACCAGCGCACCCGGGAGATTGGCTTGCCTTCGGCGTCCAGCGGCCGGCCGTCTTCGGCGTAGGCCTGGGCTGGTTCCAGCAGTTGGCCGTTGAGGTAGCGCGCTTCGACCGCCGGGTTGCCGTTGGGGTGCAGGCGGCGATAGCGGCCGTCGCGCACGCCGTCGCGATAGACCTCGGCTTCGGCCAGTTGTCCGTCGGGAAAGTAGTTGTTCGCCTCGCCGTGCAGCAACCCGCGGCGATACGTGGCTTGGCGTTGCAACCCGCCTTCGGCCGCGTAGAAGCTCGCCACACCTTGCAGTTTGCCTTTCACGAACGGCAGTACTGCCGAGACCTTGCCATTGGGGTGATACAGGGTGCTGGTGCCTTGCAGTTCACCTTGGCTGTAGTTGAGTTTTGCTTGCGGGCGTTGGGCTTCTTCAATCTGCAGCGGGCCGTCGAGCTGGCCGTCGACCAGTTGCCCGGTCAGTTGGCTGTCGCCACGTTCCACGTCGAGTCTCTTCGAGGCCATCGGTAGGTTCCTGTCAGTTGACCTTCACCAGGCCGCCCTTGATGGTCAGCATGCCGCCGCCGTCCACGGTCTGTTCGGCCGCCGCCTTGTTCACCAGGCTGATGCCGGCGTCATTGGTCAGGGTGGTGCCGGCTTTGTTTTCCAGCGAGGTACCGGCCTGGTTGCTCAGGGCTGTGCCGGCTTTCTGGCTGATGGACGTGCTGGCCTGGGCGGCCAGGTCGGCGCCGCTCTTGATCGCAAAGCTGCCGCCGCTTTGCAGGGTCAGGGTGCCGCTGACCTTGATGGTCAGGTTGCCGTCCACCGTCAGGCTGTAATTGCCAGTGACCTTGTGCTCGTAGTTGCCGCCTGTGCTGTGGGTCTGGTCCGAGCCCACGGTGACAGTGCGGGTGTCCTTCACATCGAGGCTGTCGCTGCCGGTCTGGATGGTCACGCTGCGCTTGCCTTTCTCCAGGGTCACGGTTTCGTCGCCATCCTTTACCGTACGGGTGCGGGCGTTCTGCACCGTGAGGGTTTCGTCGTGACCGACGGTGGCGGTGGTGTCGTTGAGTACGTTGATGTTGAAGTCTTTCTGGGCCTGGAGAAACACCTCTTCGGCGTCCTTCTTGTCTTCGAAACGCAACTCGTTGAAACCGCCGCCGCCCTTGGACGATTGGGTCTTGATCCCGGACTGGGTCTGGTTCGCCGGCAGCGCGTAGGGCAGGGCATTGTCGCCGTTGTAGACGCAGCCGGTGACCAAGGGACGGTCCGGGTCGCCGTCGATGAAGGTCACGATGACTTCCTGGCCGATGCGCGGCACGAATTGCATGCCAAAGCCTTTGCCGCTCCACGGCAAGACCACGCGGACCCAGCACGATGACGTCTCGTCGTTCTTGCCGGTGCGGTCCCAGGGGAACTGCAATTTGATCCGGCCATATTCATCGGTCCAGATTTCTTCGCCGGCCTTGCCCACCACCAGCGCTGTCTGGGTGTGCATGCGGGGTTTTGGCGTGAGGCGGGGGGGGCGATAGACCGTGGCCTTGGGGATCGCTTCGAAGCGGTTGCGATAGCTGTCGTGGCTGGCTTCGTGGCTGACCGAGGTCACGACCCAATCGATATTCAGTGTCGTGTCTTCATGGCCGGCGAGGGTGAACCAGTATCCCGGCACCAGCCAGCGGCAATCGCTTTCGCCGACAAAACGTTGCTCCTGGCTGCGCAGGCCGTCCACCCGCTGTTTGGTCAACGCGTCGCCCTGGGCCTTGGCGGTGTAGCCGCCCGGGTGTTCGTACACCGAACTTGGCCCGGCCACGGCTTCGGCCTGGCTGTAGAGCGATGTCGTTGGGGTGGTGAATTCATAGTCGGTCGCCTGGTAAACCCCGGCCACCGCTTGCAGGCACACTTGCCCGGAGCGGATGCCGTGCAGTTCCCGCTCGCCGATTCGCTGCCCGAGGTAGTTCACCGTCGGCCCGTTGGGAATCGGTGCGAAGGCGTCGTTGCTGTCGGCCAGGACCAGCGTGTGGGTGCCTTCCTCGTGGGTGAAAAACCAGAAGATCCCATCTTCTTCCAACAGGCGCGAGACGAAGGCCAGGTCGGTTTCGCCGTACTGCACGCAGTATTCGCGCGGGGTGTAGCTGCCGGTGAGCTTGAGCTGGAAGTCGGTGAAACCATGGGCCTTGAAAATCGTGGTGACGATGTCCGATGTGGCAAGGTTCTGGAACACCCGGTTGTTGCTGGCCAGGCTCAGCCACCAGAGCCAGGGCCGGAGCAGGAGTTGATAGCGTTCGGCGGTGGCGTCGGCCGGCAGTTGGCGGATTTCGGCCACCAGCCAATCCAGCGGGCGCAGCAAGGCGTCCTTGTGCAGCGTGGTGGTCACATGGCTGGCGACGGCCGTCGTGAGGTCCAGCGAGGCGCCGTCGTTGACGCCGTTGAGCATGTGCGAACCCAGGGCGTTGAGGCGTTCTTCGCCGGACAGCGATTCAGGGTACAGCGCCGACAGCGAGGTGGCGGTGAGGAAGAGGGTGGTGTTGCTGTCGGTGGAGCGGGGCATTCAGGGCCTCGAAGCATACGAATTCGTGAGTCGGATTGAATGAAGACTGACAGTCATTCAACTGTAATGCTTAGTGATGAAGTTATACGGCGCACTCAGCTCCTTGGTTCGACTGATAGGAAGCCCATGGGGGTAGGTATCGATGTTGCAGAGATAAGCGATGAAAGAACCCTCCGCGTCGCAAATCCAGGAGTCGCCGCGATTTAAAGTCATTTCCAGTAAATTACGGTTTTTTTGTGTGACAGCGATGATCACAACCCAGCGATGGTCGGCATTGAAACCGTGTAGCTTGTGAACATCGCGGGTGATCGCCTCTTGAAGGTTTTTACCGGCAAAATTTCCAGTGACGCCTTCCACTTTGATCTCCACTGCATAGGAGCTGCCGTCGAGCTCGAAATAAAAATCCACCTGCTCTGGATAGTAGGGCGCCGGGTAATAGATCTCTCTGAGTTTGGCTTCAGTTACGTAGGCTCGTTTCAAGTGATGGGCAATCTCGACCTGCGCAGCGGTTTCCCAGTGCGCATGCGATGTCCAGCCTTTGGTGAACTGATCGGGTGCACCCGAAAAGTCGTCTGGGTGAACGCCGGCCGCCTGTAGTACAACGTTGAGAAACTCCTTTTCAGTCATGGCGATTATCTCCATTCAGTTGGAAATGATTATGCAAGTCGGGGGGGGCAATTCACTCCAACACCCACTCCGCCAACTTGCCCGTCACCTGCGTCATCAACACATTCTCGACATCCCTTGCTCCAGCCGCACTGCACTTGGCGAGAACAGCCTTGACGATCCCCGCATCGAACTCGAACTGCTTACCGGTCGCCGCCTTGTAGCGCCCGCGCAATTTTTCCAGCTTCGCCAGCACAATCCCCTCCAGCGTCGCTTCATCCAGCGGTCGGTACGCCACCACGGTCATGCGCGCCAAAAACGCCGGGCGGAACGCTTGCAGCAGCACTTTGTGCAAGGCTTCGTTGAAGGCGTCGCTGCCCAGTTGCGCGCTAGGCGTATCCAGCAACAGCTCAGCGCCGACGTTGCTGGTGGCGAGCATCACGGTGTTCTTGAAGTCCACCACCAGGCCGGTGCCGTCTTCCATCAGGCCTTTGTCGAAGACGTTGTAGAAGGCTTCGAGCACATCCGGGTGGGCCTTTTCGATTTCATCCAGCAGCACCACGGAATAGGGTTTGCGCCGCACCGCTTCGGTGAGCACGCCGCCGCTGCCGTAGCCGACGTAGCCGGGTGGGGCGCCTTTGAGTTGGCTGACGGTGTGGGCTTCCTGGTACTCCGAGAGGTTGATGCTGATCAGGTTGCGTTCACCGCCGTACAAGGCGTCGGCCAGGGCGTAGGCGGTTTCGGTCTTGCCCACGCCGGTGGGGCCCACCAGCAGGAACACCCCGACCGGTTTCTGTGGGTCGGTGAGGCCGGCGCGGTAGGCTTGCAGGCGTTGGGCAATGGTGTTCAGCGCTGTGCTCTGGCCCATGACCCGCTGGCCCATGCGCTGGCCGAGGGTGCGCACGGCGTGGGCTTCGTCGGCGAGCATCTTGCCCACCGGAATACCCGTCCAGCCGGCAATCACGGCGGCGACGGTCTTGCTGTCCACCTGTTCGGGCACCAGCGGATCGTCCTGGCGAATGGCATCGAGGCCGGCCTCCAGACGCAGCAGTTCGGCGGCCAAGTGGTCGATGCGGTTATCGATCTCGGTGTCGGCTTTTTCACTGTCGGCGCGTTCGCTCAGGGTAAGCAGTTCGCGTCGGGTGTCGAGCAATTCGCGCACGGCTTCGCGCTCTTCGCCCCAGCGGGTTTCCAGCTCGCGGATGGCTTGCACGTTGCTGGTCGATTCGGCTTCGAGCAGCGTGATGCGCTCGCGATGATCCAGCCCGGTGGCCTGTTCCCGGCGCAGGCGTTCGACCTCGTCCTTGAGGCTATTCTGCCGATGGCGCAGGCTTTCCAGCGGCGGCGGCACGTCGTGCTGGCCGAGGGCGACCCGGGCGCAGGCGGTGTCGAGCACGCTGATGGCTTTGTCCGGCAACTGTCGCCCGGAGATGTAGCGGTGGGACAGCTTCACCGCCTCGTGGATGGCCGCGTCCAGCACCTGCACGCCGTGGTGCTGTTCCAGTTTGCTCGCGACGCCGCGGAGCATTTCCACAGCGGTAAGTTCGTCCGGTTCTTCGACCTGCACCAGTTGGAAGCGGCGGGCCAGGGCCGGGTCTTTCTCGAAATATTTTTTGTACTCCAGCCAGGTTGTGGCGGCCAAGGTGCGCAGTTCGCCCCGGGCCAGGGCCGGTTTGAGCAGGTTGGCCGCGTCGCTGCCGCCTTCCGCACCGCCGGCGCCGATCAGCGTATGGGCTTCGTCGATAAACAGGATGATCGGCTTTTCGGCACTGCGTACCGCGTCGATCACGCCTTTGAGGCGCTGTTCGAATTCACCTTTGACGCCGGCACCGGCCTGCAACAGGCCCAGGTCGAGTACGCGCAGGGTGACTTCCTGCAACGACGGCGGCACATCCCCAGCGGCGATACGCAGGGCCAGGCCTTCCACCACCGCAGTCTTGCCGACGCCGGGTGCGCCCACCAGGATCGGGTTGTTCTGCCGGCGCCGGAGCAGGATATCGATGCACTGGCGGATCTCGCCGTCGCGACCGACGATGGGGTCGATGCGTCCGGCCCGGGCGTCGGCGGTCAAGTCCTGGGTGTACTGGTCCAGCACCGGGTCTTGTTTCTGGGGAGGCTCGCCGGGTTTGGCCGGGCGCACGCCACCGACATGTTCACGGGAGCTTTCGGTCCACTCCAAGAGATGGGCGCGCAGGGCGTCGCGGGGAATGCGCAGCAACGACGAGGCGCTGTTGAGCAGCAGGCTGCGGCGCTCATCACGGTCCAGAAGGGCCAGCAGCAACAGCCCGGAGCGGATGCTGTCCAGGCCCAGCACACTGGCCTGGACCACAGCGTCTTCCAACAGGCCGATGGTTTGCGCCGATAAGGCGGGTGTGCGGGTGCTGCCGGATTTGAACAGGTCCAGTGCCTTGTTGGTTTCCGTTGCCACCGCGTCACGCTCCAGACCGAAACGTGGCAGCAGGCAGGCAAAATCACCGCCCTCGATGTCGAGCAGTTCCAACAGCAGGTGCTCGATTTCCACGTAGTGATGGCTGCGCTGCATGCAACGTTGCGCGGCCCGTTCCAGGGCGCGGCGGTTGTCCGGGTTGAGGCGTCCGATCAGGCTGGCCAGTTCCATTTCAGGCAATCTCCGGCTGACGAAGGCGGGTTTCGATCCGCTGCACGGCGAGGGTCGTCTGGTGTTGCAGGCCACCGTTCCAGTTCAGCCGTGGCGCTGCCTGGCGGTCCAGTTGCAGCGGGCCGGCGCCGCGGATCAGCAGCACCAGGGTGCAATCCAGGTCGGGGCCGAAGTACAGGGCGTAGAGGCTGGCGAGCAGCGGATGGGTTTCGCCGTTGGGCAGCAGTCCGCTGGCCTGGCCCGTGGTCAGCGGGCCGAGGGTCAGGCGCACGCCGGCATGTTCGTCCCAGACGTGGCTGCCGGCCACCGCGTTGCGGCCCAGGCACAGGTTGCGCCCGCCCGGTGGCAAGCGGCTGCGGCTGGCCGGCGGGATTTCACGCCAGCCACCTTCGTAGGCCGTCAGCTCCACGGGCAGCCCGAACTGTTCACGGACAATCGCCGCGAACCCGTCCAGGGAGCGCCGGCCATCGGCGTACAGCGCGGTGCAGGCCAGTACCGCCGAGTCGGGGGCGGCCTGGCGCTCCTGCAAGGCCTTGGGTAGCAGGCCGGTCAACGCCCGCAGTTGCGCGTGTACGGCGGACGATCCCGGGGCAGTGAAACCCAAGGCGATGCGATGTTTGCGCATCACCTTGTAAAGCAGGCTGAGCAGGCGATGCTGGAACAGGTCGAGGAATTCCGCAGGGGCATGATCCTTCGCCCGGGCTCGTTGTTGCAGCCATTCCTGGTAGGCGTAGGGCAACGGGCCGTCGGGGCCGCCGAGGCCGAAAATCGGCGTGGTCAGGGTTGGCGGCAGGCCGGGTTCCTGGCCCAGGCTTTCCACTTCGCTGGCGGCGAACAGCGGCGTCAAGGGCCCGCGCAGACGCAAGGCTTCGGCGTGCGGCGCGGTGCCGCTGCCCAGGGGCTCGGCCTGGGGATGTTCACGTTCGAGCAACAGCAAGGCCTGGAGCCATTCGAAACGTTGCGGGTCGCGCCGCAGGCGCTGGCTCAGGTTCAGAGCACCAGGGGTTTGCCGGCTTGGGGTTGCCATGTCTTCACCTCCTTGTCGGACTGGACCAGCACGGTGCGCACGAAGCGATTGGCGGTGGCGTAAAGGGAAAAGAATTGCGCCAGTACCCCGGAGAACAGCACGGCGCTGCTACCGACGAAGTGTTGCGGATCCAGTTGCAGGCGCACCTCCAGGCCGTTGCGCCAGCCGCGCCAGGCGTCTTCGCCGACATGGGCGATGACTCGGTCGCAACTCAGCCCCGATACCCCTTCGATCTGGCGATGGGCGCTGGCCTCGTCCCGCAGGTTGTGCAATTGGAGGATCTCGCTCAGTGCGTCCAATGCCTGGGGGCCTTCGACCAGCGACAAATGGTTGAGGGTCAATTGCGACACCAGCCGCCAGCGCGATTCGCCGTCCAGGCGCGGCAGGCTTTGCGGGCTGGGTGGGTTGCGCAGGCGCGCCCAGGCCACCGGCCCCGGGCGCTCGAAACCCAGCGGGGTACCGGCCGGCAGGCTCTGGGCCAGGTGGCGGTTGGTGCACAGCAGTTCGGCGGTGAGGCTGTAGTCGCGGGTTTCGGCCAGCGGGTCGAACTGGGTGTCCACCAGGCTGACCATCAAGTCGGTGCCCAATCGGTTCGGGCTCATGCCACTGACCCGTCGCGCATGCCAATAACAGGTTTGGTCGCTGCCATGCTGGCTTCCGTAATAGGCCGGCACTTTGCGCACGCCCTGGCTGGACATGGCGCGCATGCCACGGATGCTGTGGATCTCGACGCTGTTTTCCCGATGACTGTCGGCCACCAACCGGTACTCGCTGCGGGTGCCATCCGGGCGCAGCGGTTCGGAAGTCCTGGGAAACAGGTTGATCACCGGCGTGCAGCCCAGGGCGATGTCGCTGGCCTGGAGCGGCAGGCGGCTGGTGGGAGGGCGGTCGAAAACGATGTACAGGTACAACGACGGACCGTCGCTGGTGGCGCCGGCCAGTGGCAGATCGAAGAAACCGAATTTATCCGGGAAGGCAAAGTACTCCGCCAGCAGGCGCATGCCGGGATGTACGCCGTCTTCATCCGGCAGCAAGACCTGGTCATTGGCGAAGCCGACGATCTGTGGCAAGCCTGTCAGCGACGCCGGCACGCTGCCCGGCGCACCGGCCAGGACCTCGATGGCGTGCGCGCCCAGCAGGTCGTACAGCCCGGCGTTGATGATCGGTGACGCCGCCAGGTGTACCCGCAGCGAGTCGATTCCCAGCGTCGACCACTGGCTTTCGCCCAGGCACCGCAGCTCCAGGCGCAAGGCCGAGCGTGCCCGGACCACGCCGGTCAGCGCCTGGGTTTCGTCGCTGCCCAGCAGCAATGCCTCGCTGATTTCAACCGGCCACAGGTGCACGGCGGCGGTGGTCCGAAAATGAATGCTCTGGCCTTTGTCCGTAGTGACGAACAACGGTGTGTCGCGGGGCAGCGGGTAGCCCTCGTTCAAGTTGCCTTTGCTGGGGTCGGGTTCGAACTGCACGATGGCGCACGACGGCAAGGGGCGCATGGCCAACGGGTAAAGCTGTTCGAGCAGGGCATCGCTGAATTCGGCGTAGTCGTCGTCCAGCCGGCGTTGCAAGCGGGCGGCCAACAGGGCGAAACCTTCCAGCAGGCGCTCGACATGCGGGTCGGGGCATTCGCCCGGAGACAACTCCAGGCGCCGGGCGACCTTGGGGTAGCGCTCGGCGAACAGGCTCCCGGCGTGCCGCAACCAGGTCAGTTCGCGTTGGTAATAGTCCAACAGTTGCGGGTCAATCGAGTCGCTCATGTCGTACCTCAAGGCCGTCGCCGGCGTGCTCGATGACAAAGACCACGGGCCAGGCACGCTGGTCGCCGCGCAGCTCGCCCAGCAGCCGTATGCACAGTTGCTGCGGACGGCCCGGCACCGGGCAGACCTCGACCTCGCCCAGGCGCAGGCGAGGTTCGAAGCAGGTGATGGCCTGGCGGATTTCCCGGGTCAGTTGGCGGCGGTCATCGCTGCGCTGCTGTTGCAGCGCGGTCCAGTCGGCGATGCCGTAGTCCAGGATGCTCGGCGGTTCGGTCAGCGCCCGTGGGCCGCGTCGGGTATTGAACAGGCGCGACAGTTCGGCATGCACCGAGTCTTGCAACGCCTGTCGGTCGAACGCCCGCCCGGTATCGTCCGCCGGGCTGGCCAGGCGTTCGAACAGGGGCGGGCGCAGCCCGAAGCCAGCCATGGGCGTGGTTTCCCTACTTGGTCATTTTGTTGGCGGCCAGGTCCCAGGTCGTGCCCGCCGTGCCTTCCTTGGTGCCGTCGTCTTTCTGCGCGGTGAGCTCCCATTTGATCTTGGTGAAGTTCAGCGACAGGGTTTCCACCGGTTTGCCGCCGGTGCCGCCGCTGACACTGACGTTGGACAGCACGACGTTGGTCAGGGTGTAGACGATGAACGGCATGATCTGGCCGCTGCCTTCGGCGGCGTTGCGGCCGATGGTGATGACGGCCTGCGGGATCGGCTTGCCGGCGCAGCAATACTCGTTGAGCGAAGGGGTGGAGCTGTCGATGAATTTAGTCAGGGTGAATTCGCCGATATGGGGCCGACCAGAGGTACGCTCCGAGTTGCTGACGTCGTTGGTGACCTGCATCGCCACGTTATGGCTGTAGGACATGACCTCGATCTTGTCCGTGAAACCCTCCAGCAGGCTGTCGCCCTTGATGTCGCCGCCGAGGTCGAGAATGATTGCATCCATTGTGTGGAACTCCTGAAGAAGACAAGTAGGTGGTACCCAATACCCCTAGAAACGAATGCCGAACCCCTGTGGCGAGGGGATTTATCCCCGCTGGGCTGCGCAGCAGCCCCTTGAGCAGTCAGCTTAATCTGCCGGATACACCGAGTGGCCGGTACTTAGGGCCGCTTCGCGCCCCAGCGGGGATAAATCCCCTCGCCACAACAGTGTCCTCGCCACAAGTTCAACCGTCAGGCAGCTACCGGCGGCGGCAGGGTGGCCACCAGGCGAATCGAGGCGGTCAGCTCCTCCAGCTGGAAGTGCGGCCTCAGGAACACCGTGGCCTTGTAGGCCCCTGGCTTGCCGGCCACTTCCGTCACGTCCACTCGCGCTTCGCGCAACGGGTACTGCGCCTTGATTTCTTGTGGCGCGTTGTCGTTGATCAGCACGTAGTCGGCGATCCAGTTGTTGAGGTAGGTCTGTACGTTGTCGCGGGTCATGAAACTGCCGACCTTGTCACGCATGATCACCTTCAGGTAATGGGCGAAGCGCGAGGCCGCGAGCACGTACGGCAACATTGCCGAGATCCGCGCGTTGGCGTTGGCCTCGTTGGTGTTGTAGACCTTGGCCTTGTTGGTGGTCTGGCCGCCGAAGAACACGGCCACGTCGCTGTTTTTCTTGTGGCACAGGGAGATGAAGCCCAGGTCGTTGAGTTCTTTTTCGCGACGGTCGGTGATCGCCACTTCGGTCGGGCATTTGAGCGACAGATCCCCGGAACTGGTGCGGAACGTATGGGCCGGCAGGCCTTCGACCGCGCCACCGCCCTCGGCCCCGCGAATGGCTGCGCACCAGCCATATTTGGCGAAGGCTTCGGTGATGCGTTGCGCCAGGGTCCAGGCGGCGTTGCCCCACAGGTATTTGCTGTGGTCCGTGCCGTTGACGTCTTCGACGTAGTTGATGCCTTCCACCGGCAGCGTGTCCGGGCCGTACGGCAGGCGCAGCAGGAAGTGCGGCAGCACCAGCGACACGTAGCGCGAGTCTTCGCTTTCACGGAAGGCGCGCCACTTGATCAGCTCCTGGCTCTCGAAGATCTTCGACAGGTCCCTGGGGATCGCCAGTTCGGTGAAGCTGGTCATGTCGAACAACCGCGGGCTGGCGGCAGCAATGAACGGGGCATGTGCAGCGGCGGCGACGTTCGAGAGCTTTTCCAGCAGGCCGATGTCCTGCGGATGCCGGCCAAAGGTGTAGTCACCCACCAGCAGGCTGAACGGGTGCCCGCCGAAGGTGCCGTATTCTTCCTCGTAGATCTTCTTGAACAGTGCGCTCTGGTCGAACTCGACGGCTTTTTCCAGATCGTTCTGCAGTTCTTTCTGAGTGACGTTGAGCAGGCGCAATTTGAGCCGAGTGCTGGTCTCGGTGTTCTGCACCAGCAGGTGCAGGCCGCGCCAGGAGGCTTCGAGTTTCTGCAGGTCAGGGTGGTGCAGCACTTCGTTGAGCTGGGCGCTGATCAATTGGTCGATCTGGCTGATGCGGTCATTGATCATCGCCACGGTGTCCTTGTCGATGGCCATGCCTTCGTCGAGGACCTGGGTGGCGAATTCGGCCAGCATGTCGCGGGCATAATCTTGCTGGCTGTCGTCGTGGGCCATGCGGCCTTCGGCGATGATCTTGTCCAGCAGGGACAGGGTCTGGGTCGTGCTCTCGCTGGTTTGAGCGCTGGATGAAGCAGGCATGGTGTTATCTCCCTTAATGAAGCGCGCGATCAGGCCTGTGGTTCGGCCGGGGCAGGGTCATCGTTGGCGGCCACGGCGGGCAGCTCTGGCGGTACGTCCTGGGGACGCGCCGACTTGATCTCCTGCAGACCTTCGGTGTTGGCGATCACGTCGCGCAGCAATTTGTCCAGGTCATCGTTGCCGTCGAGCTTGGTCAGCAAGTCCCGCAGGCGTTGGCGCGCTTCGAACAACCGACGCAACGGCGTGACCTGCTCCACGACCTTGACCGGGTCGAAGTCGTCGATGTGGCGGAAGTTGAGTTCGATGTTGAGCTTGCTGTCGTCGCCGCTGAGGGTGTTGTTCACCTGGAGCGTGGCGCGGGGGGAGATGGAGGCGAGCACCTCGTTGAAATTATCCCGATCGATTTCGGTAAAGCGCCGCTCATTGAGCTTGGGCAGCGGGTCCAGTGGCTTGCCTGAGAGGTCGGCCAGAATGCCGACCACCAGTGGCAATTCTTTTTTCTCGATGGCGTTGCCGATTTCCACGTCATAGGTGATCTGGACGCGGGGAGGACGGACTCTGTCGAGCTTGTGCTGGGTACTTTCTGCCATGGCGGCCGACTCCGATGCATGTGTGGGCGCAATGCATCGGGAGTCCCGCTCATCGCATTCCCTTGCTGATCCACAGGTTGCAAATGGACGGCAGAAAACCTGTCATTCCCTTGACGAACCTGGCGCATTCGACCGTGTGGGTCGAACTACCCAAGACGCTAGAACAGGTCTATAAAAAAGCAAGCAAAAACAATTTTTGACCGCTGAGAAAAGGAAGATTCATTTTGCGTGGGTTTTTTTTCGGATTTCTTTTGAGCCTGGCGCTCACCGGTTGCTCGCTTTTTGCCCCCAGCGTCGACCTGGACAGCCTGACCCTGGACGTCGCGCCGCGTGCCAATGACGACACGCCGATCGCCGTGGACTTCATCGCGGTGAACGACCCGGACCTGCTCAAGCAGCTGTCGGGCATCACCGCCAGCCAATGGTTCGCCGAGCGCGAACAGTTCCAGCGCGACTATCGTCAACTCATGTCGGTGTGGGGGCTGGAGCTGGTCCCGGGGCAATTCATCGACCGCCAACCCTTTCCGTTGGAGGGCCGGCGCGCCGCTGGACTTTTGGTCTTCGCCAGCTATAACACTCCCGGAGCCCACCGGCTTCGGCTGGACGATCAGCGCCAGGCCTGGCTGAAGTTCGACAGTCGGGAGATGACCCTCGTCAATGATGGGGCTCGATGACAGCCAGCCTTGAGTGACCGCGGGCCGCCCAGCGCGGCGAATTGGGATGTCGAAGGGAGTCGTATGAGTCTGTTACCTGACGCGGTGTGCTGGCATGAGGGCATGCAATTGCTGCCCCAGCATTTTCAATTGCAAGGGCTGCGTGCCGAGGCCCTGGCTGCGTATTTTGCCGGGGCCTGCAACCCTTGGTTCTGGGGTGTCAGCCAGTTGGAAGTCGATCCTTCGGCCCTCAGCGCCGGCCAGGTGCGGCTGCTGCAATTGCAAGGCACCTTGCCGGACGGCCTGCCGGTCAACCTGCAGGCCGGGGTCGGGCCGACCCTGGAGTTGGACATCGGCGAGGCGATCGACAAGACCGACGACGCCACCGTGACTGTGTACCTGGCCGTCAGCCCGCTGTGGCGTGCCGGGCAATTGGTGCCGCTCAAGGGGCGCCTGCAATCGATGGTCGGCGAGGCGTTGCCGGATCTCACCAGCGGTGCATTTCCCGAGTCGATCACCGTCTGGCGACCCAACCCGAGGCTGTGCACGCAACTGAGCAAGGCGGATTCGATCTGCCTGCCGCTGTTGCGCATCCGCAAGGAGGGCGGTGGCTTCTGGCGCGTGCCCTACACCCCGCCGACGCCGATCCTGTTGCCGGAGTCGGCCCTCGGTCGCCGGGTCGCCGGGGTGTGTGCCCGGGCCCGGGAAAAGTGCATGTTTCTCGCTGGTCGCTTGCGCCAGGCCCAGGCGGCTGGCAACCAGGACGATGCCATGGAGATCCGTCGGCAATTGACCGCCTTGTGGGCGCGCTTGCCGGAAGTCGAAGGCGCGCTGAACACTCGGGTGGCGACGCCCCAGGCGCTCTACGGTTTGCTGCTGGGGCTGGCCGGGAGCTGGTCGGCCCTCGATCCACTGGCGGGTGTCCCGGCCTTCGCACCGCTGGATTTCCTCGAATTGCAGCGCGGCTACGAGCCGTTGCTCGACTGGCTGGAAACCACCCTGGAACTGGTTCGCGCCGGCTATCGCAGCCTGGCCTTTGAGCGCAATGAGCAGGTCTTCTCGATCCAGTTGCCTGACGACCAACCGGACCAACGCCTGGTGATCGGCCTGCGCATGCCCAACGGCGCCAGCGAGCAGGCGGCGGGCGAGTGGTTGCGTGGGGCGATCATCGCGTCGGCGCGGCACATCCCGCTGCTGAGCCGACAACGCATGAGCGGGCTGCCCCACCAGGCCATGAGCCGCAACGAACAGGTGGCCTACAGCGTGGGCGACGACACCCGTTTGTTTGTGGTGGCCGCCAGCGGCCAATGGTTCGACGCGCAATTGCCGCTGCACATCGTGGCGCCGGCATCGGCCCAGGCCAGCAGCCCGTGGCAAGTGGTGTTGTTCGTGGCGCAAGCCAGTGAAAGTGCCTGATCGCAAAAGGGGAGTCGTATGCCTGATGGAAGTGGCGGGGCGGTTCGGAGTCTGCATGAGGCGCCGCTGAGCAGCGCTTTTCGCCAGGCCTGGCTGAAGTGGTCCCAGGAATGGCAAGACTTGCCCAAGGACAGCGACCCTGCGGTATTGGTCAATCGGGTGGTGGAGTTTTCCGGGCGCAGCGCCCAGCGTCTGTGGCGGGTGGCCTTCGCCACCGTCGGCGATGCCGCTACCGAGCAGGTCAAGTCGCTGGTCTACGCCTTCGTGGCGCTGGTGGACGAAACCTTGCTGTTCAGCCCTTGGCCCGGACAACTGGCCTGGCAGCAGCACCCCCTCGAATCACGCATGTATGCCAGTCGCCAGGCTGGTGAGCGCTTGCCGGCGGCGATCAAGAAACTACTGGACGAGCAGATGCCCGGCACCCGGGACCTGGCGAATGTTTACCTGCAGTGCTTGATCCTCGGGTTCCAGGGGCGATTGCGTGGCGAGCCCGGCCAGGTTCAGCATGAGAAATGGCGCCTGGCGTTGTTCACGTTTGCCTGGCAGCACGAACCCGATTATGTCGATGTCAGCCAGCGCCTGGCGCTGTCTGCGGCGACGCCGCCAATGCGCATGCCGGTGCAGCAATCGCTGCCGGACGGCTTTCGCCTGGGGCTGGCGATCCTGGCGATGGTGTTGTTGCTGACCGGGTTGGGGCAGGTGTTCTGGCGTGACATTCGTTTGGAACTCGAACCGGTGTTGCAACTGAACGAGTCGGCGGTGGTCCAGGAGCAGGACTCATGAGCCCGCTGAGCATCGTTGCCCTGGTGGTGCTCGCCATCGTCGTGGTGGTGTTGATCGCGGCCCTGATCTGGTGGCTGCGGACCCAAGGCGGGGCGGCGATTCGCAGTTTCTATGGGGCGGTGCGCCGCATGGAGCAGGAGCAGGGCACCCGGGACCGCTATCAGATGCCTTGGCTGATGATGCTCGGCAACGAAACCGACGGCGCCCAATTGTGCGCTCAATGGCGCTTGCAACCGACCGACAAGGCCGCTTGGTTCGGGCGCTGGTTTTCCGATGCCGAGGGTTCGGTGCTGGTGGTGCCCCAGGCGTTGTTCCTGCCCGATGAAGGCATGAACCGCCAACGGGGTAATTGGTGGCGCCTGTTGGGACTGATGTTGCGCTTGCGCAGCAAGCGACCATTGGATGCGGTGATCTGGACCGTGCCGTTCAGCACTCTCGATGACATCGAACACACCACCGAACTGAGCCTCAAGGTCCGGCGGTGCTTTATCGACCTGTTGCAACGGTTCGGCCTCAGCCTGCCGGTGTACGTGGTGATCTGCGGGATGGAAGAGCTGCCCGGGGTCCAGGAACTGGTCAGCGCGCTGCCCGCCGAGGCGCGTGAATCGATGCTGGGCTGGTCCTCGCCCTATTTGCCGGATGCGGCCTGGCAGTCGCAGTGGAGTGACCAGGCCCTGGACCAGGTCAATGCGGCGCTGTCGCAGTCGATCATCGAGATCGGTGCGCTGTCGGGGCAATTGGGCAGCGATCTTTATGGCTTGCCGGAGCGCTTCGAAGGCTTGCGACGGGCCTTGCAGATCCTGCTGGAGCCGGTGTTCCAGGGCAATGCCCAAGGCGAAGCGCCGCGTTGTCGCGGGGTGTATTTCACTGCCAGCCAGGCGCCGGCTGTCAGCGGTGCTGGTTTGACCGCCGCCGAAAGTGTCCAGCGCCAAACCGTGTTCGCCCGGCAATTGTGGTCACGACGGCTGGTGGCTGAGCGTGGCTTGGCCCAACCTGTGCCGCGGCTGTTGCGCCTGCGCCAGCGCGGGCATCGGTTGGTCGCAGCGGTGGCGTTGGTGGTGGGCCTGGTGTGGTTGGGTGGCATGGTCTGGGTCTGGCACGATTCGGTGGAGGAAGCCGAAGGGCTGTCGCGCTTGATCCTCAGCACCCATAAGAACCACCTCGTGGTCGACCCTGACGAACCGCAGCTGGAACCGACCCGGCACAACGTGCAGAACTACTGGAACATGCTGGAAAAGGCCCCGCGCTGGCGCTTTGTCTCGGTGGTCTTTCCCACTTCGTGGTTCTCTTCCGTGGACACGCAACTGGAGAATGGGGTGCGCCTGACTGCTCGGCACCATTGGATATTGCCTCTGCGGGACCTGCTCAATTCAGACCTGGAACAGCTCAAATCCATCCGCAACACCGAGCGACGGGGCAATGTGGAGAACGAAGACCCGGCGCAATGGCAGAGCTATGTGAAGGCCAAGGCACTGGTGGACCTGGCGGTACGCCTTGAACAGCACAACCAGATGTTCAGCCAGGTGGTGAACGATCCCAAGGCACCGCTGGACGAGTTGGTGCAACTGAGCAACACAGCCTTGTCCCTGGGGCTCAATACCGGCACCTTGAGCCGCGCACATTTCTACAACCGGGTGCTGTTCGATGCCGGGAACAGCGATTTGAAAGGGTTGGACCTGAATGCCGCGCGCCCGGTGATCTCCGATAATTTCACCGGCCTGATGCAGCGCTGGCTGGACCATTACTTCCTGGCGGACAACTTCGTGCGCCAGGCCGGTTACCTCAAGCTGCACTTGCAACGGCTGGAGGCCGGCAGTGGCAATTCGTTGAGTGAACTCGAAGACCTGATGGCGCTGATCGACGATTTGCAGACCCTGGTCAGCCTGACCAACTCGGCCTGGGGGCGAGGCAAGGGCCAGGACCTGGTGCCCGGCTACAGCCAGATGCTGGACAAGGTCAGTCACAGCACTTTGCTGGGGCCGGATATCGAGCAGGACCTGCAGAGCCAGGCGGCGAAGTTGCAGCAGAGTTTTCGTGACCAGTGGATCGTCCAGACCGGCTCCCGGGACAATCTGCTGGTGCAACAGGGCAGTGGCTTGCTGGTCTTGCAAGACCATGTCACGGCGCTGGACGGTGCGGTGCAGGCGCTGTTCAAGCGCGATTTCGTGGCGTTGGCCATGCAGAAGGATCCGTCGGACAGCAACCCCGATGCGATGGGCCAAGGCGATGGCAGTGATGATTTCAGTGTCGCCCTGAACTACTTCGCCAGCTACAAGAGCTATGCTGGCGAAGAACTGCCGCGCATTCCGCCGGATTACCGTGACGCGCTGATGCAGGCCGCTGAAGGCGCCGCGGCCCGGGCCATGTGGTTGAGCCTGGATGAAAGCGACGCGTCGTTGCCCGGCATGGGCTTCAATGTACAAACGACCCAGGCCGTGGCGCTGCAAAAAGCCTTCATGGATGTACATCGCGGCGACCTGGCGATCCGTTTCCAGCGTCTGCTCAATCGCCGGGCATTGGCGCAGATCAAGAGTGGCCTGGACGAAATCGATGCCCAGCCGCTGTTCAGCCAACGGGCCGATGTCCAGCGCTGGGACGGTTCGAAGAACTTCGGCTTGCAGCTGTACGGTGCCAGCGATCCACAAGACTTGAAGCTGAGCCTGAGCCAGCAGTTCGGCGTGATGCTGCAGGTCGCCGAACAGCGAATGCCCGCCCTGGAATGGCTGATCGTCCAGCAGGATAACTTGTCGGCCCTGGAACACGACCAAGTGGCACGCTTCATGGCCCTCAACGATGAATTGCTCAAGTACAAGAACCAGAACCCGGCCAGCTCGGCGGCCCAACTGGAGCAATTGGTCAGCCGGGACTTCATCGCCATGGACACCACCTCCTGCGCGCAGATCTTGCAGACCGCCAGCCTGCCCAGCGGGCGCGGCGACCTGGCCCAGCGCACGGTCGCGTTGCAGCAGGGTGCCCTGCAACGGTGCCTGTACCTGCAACAGAACCAGGCCGCGAGCGCCTGGAATGACGTGGCCAACTATTTCAATCAGTACCTGGCCGGGCGCTTCCCATTTTCTCAGGATGTGCGGGCCAGCGATGCCGATCCGGCGCGTGTCCAGCATTTGCTGGAACTGATCGACACGCGCCTGCCCCTGGCCCAGGCCGGGCTGACGTTGAGCCAGACGCCAGAGCGGCTGGCGGCCGAGGATTTCCTCAACCGTTTGAAACAGGCCGGTACTTGGCTTGGGCCGCTGTTCGTAAGGGACAAGAGTGGCATCCTGGGGGTGGAAATGGACGTGCGCTGGCGCACCGATCGCGATGAAGAGCGCGGCGCCGACCAGGTGATCGCCTGGAGTCTGGACGCCGGCAATCAACAGATCAGCTACCCCGGCGGCGGCCAGCAGAACCTGCGCTGGATGGTCGGCCAGCCCGTGCGCCTGACCTTGCGCTGGGCCCGCAACGGCTACCAGCGTCCGGCCAATGACCCATTGCAACCGAACCTGGTGGTGCGCGACCTGGAGGCCGGCTGGGAGTATCAAGGGCCGTGGTCATTGCTGCGCCTGATGCGCTCGCTGGTGTCGGCCCAGCGCCAGCCGAATGTCGACTACACCGATTTTCCCCTGGCCCTGCAACTGCCGGTCACCGCCCAGACCCAGGCCCGCACGGCGGAACAGACACTGATGTTCGTGCGCCTGTCGTTGATGAGCCAGGGCTCCAAGCTGCCGTTGTCGATCCCGCCGCTGCCGACGCGGGCGCCCCGTTCACCTTTCATGGCGACCGCATCGAGCCCCGCCATCGCCACCCGTGAGGAGGGCCTGTGAGCTTGCCGATATCGCCTTTGCCTGAGTTGGTCACTCAGTTGCTCGAGCCGATCAGCGCCGAGTCGCCCTGTGGCCCGGACCTGCGCTACGAACCGGAATACGACCAACTGCGCGAACTGCGCCGGGAGGACGACACCAGCTTGCCCACCGGTGTGTGGCAGTCTTCGATCAAGCGCGCCCTGTGGCCGGACCTGGAACGGCTCGCGACCACGCTACTGCTGGAGCGCAGCAAGGACTTGATGATCAGTGCCTGGCTGGGGGAGGCCTGGCTGCATATGGCCGGGCTGGAGGGATTGCCGGGCAGCCTGGCGCTGGTGACGGGGCTGTGTGAGCGTTATCCGGAGCAGTTGCACCCCCAGGCCGAGGAAGGCGACCAGTCGTGGCGGGTAATCCCGTTGGAGTGGCTGGCCCGTCGCTACAGCGAAGTGCTGCTGACGCGGGTGCCGTTGTTCGACGGCCGGGAACAGGCCTTCGCCGCTTTCTGCCTGGACGACTGGCAACGCTTGCAGCGCCAGCAAGTGTTGGTCAACGACAGCAAGAACGCCAAGGCCTCGGCGGAAGCGGCGCGCAACGATCAAAAGAAACTCGCCGAACTGATTCGCAACACACCCTTGTCGTTCTGGCTGCATCGCCAAGGCAGCCTGATGTTGAGCCTGCAACACCTGCAACGGCTCGAAGCCTGGAGCGACGCTTACCTGGGCAACCTGGCCCCGGGCTACAAATCCCTGCAGGACGTGATGCAGGCCTTGCTGGCACTGGTAGAGGAGTTCATCGCGATGCACCCACAGCAACCCACCGTCGCGCCGGTGCAAACGCCCCCGCCGTCCACGACGTCGACGTCCCAGGCGCAGGCGGCACCCGCCCAGGTCTTCCAGGAGCCGGCCAATCGTGAAGAGGCCTATCGACAGTTACTGGTCATCGCCGGTTACCTGGCTCGTACCGAACCCCACAGCCCGGTGCCCTACCTGATCCGGCGCGGCGTGGAGTGGGGCAACAAGCCGTTGAGCGAGTTGTTGGGTGAACTGATCAGTGCCGATGCCGAATCCCGGCGCTTATGGACGTTATTGGGCGTTCTTTAACGCTCCTCGCCGGGCCACGGCACTGGCGTCAACACCGGTTTACCGGAAAAAAACGCGGTCAGGTTCTGGCCCACCAGCTCTACCATTGCGCGGGTCGCTTCTGGCGACAGGCCGGCCACATGGGGTGTGAGGACGACGTTGGGCAGTTTTTTCAGCGCCTGCGGCACCTCGGGCTCGTGATCGAACACATCCAGGGCCGCTCCGGCGATTCGCCGGTGTTCCAGGGCGCTGATCAGATCAGCGGTGGCAACCACGCTGGCCCTGGCGACGTTCACCAGGAACCCTTTAGGGCCGAGCGCATCGAGGGTCTGCTTGTTGATCAGTTGCCGGGTATCCAGGCCACCTGGCGTGGCGACGATCAGGAAGTCCGAAACCCGCGCCAGTTCCGTGGGAGTGGCGCAGAAGGTGTAGGGCACGTCATTGCGCACCCGGCGGTTGTGATAGCTGATACTCATGTCAAAGCCCAGGGCGGCCCGTTTGGCGATCGCCATGCCCACCGCGCCAAGGCCCAGCACGCCCAGCCGCTTGCCCGCCAGGGAAGGGCGCGCAACCCTTGGCCATTCGCCCCGCCGCAGGGCGGTATCGGAATGGGGTATGTCGCGCACCAACGCCAGCAACAGCGCCATGGCATGGTCAGCCACCGACGACGCGTTGACCCCGGCGCCGTTGGTGACCACGATGCCCCGATGGCGCGCGGCCTGCAGGTCTACTTGTTCGTAACCGGCACCGATCACGCAGATGATTTTCAGGTTGGGCAGGGCGGCGATCTCTTCCTCCGTCAGGCCCAGGGGGCCGCGGGTCAGTACTGCGCTGAAGCGTTCACCGTGTTCGAAAATCGCCGTCTTGCGTTCGGCAGGCGTGGGCGCCAATTCCAGGTGGTAACCCTGCTTCTCGAGGATCGGCAGGTATTCATTGACGGTTTCAACCAGTACCAGAACGGTTGCGGTCATGCTGGGCTCCTGTGGGCGCTGGGGCGATTTCAAGTATTCAACCTGATTGTAGGAGCCGGGGGCAGGGGGGCTTGGCTTTTTATGTGCATTTCGGGTTCAGCATCGCCCTTGTGGGAGCGGGCTTGCTCGCGAAGGCGTTATATCAGTAACGCATCGGCTAAATGACACACCGCTTTGGCGAGCAAGCCCGCCCACAGGAAATGCGGCGGCTGTTTCTATTGGCGTGATCTGATACGCATAACCGCTCCTCAGCTAAGTCTTTGCTTCTGCTCGTGAATCCCGGACAATCGCGCCCCTGTTTCGGCCAGGGCGCTGCCTGTCGGGCTTTTCCGACTCGTCCCGGCCGGGTGCATGTGACCGGAATACGGAGATCCGCCCGGATGAATGATCAGGCCAATAGCGTCGAAGAGCGCTTTGAAACGACAGTCCCAGCCATCCTCAGCCAATGGAGTCGCCAGGACACCACGTGGATGCTGGGCCTGTTTGGCACCGCCATCGGTGCAGGTACTCTGTTTTTACCCATCAATGCGGGCCTGGGCGGCTTCTGGCCGTTGCTGATCCTGGCTGTGCTGGCGTTCCCCATGACGTTCTATGCCCACCGAGGCCTGACCCGTTTCGTGTTATCCGGTCGCGACGGCGCGGACATCACCGAGGTGGTGGAAGAACATTTCGGCCTCAAGGCCGGTGCGCTGATCACGCTGTTGTACTTCTTTGCCATTTTCCCGATCCTGCTGATCTACAGCGTGGCGTTGACCAACACGGTGGGCAGTTTCCTGGAACATCAGTTGCATATCCAGCCGCCTCCTCGGATTGTGCTGTCCCTGGTGCTGATCCTGGGCCTGCTGGCGGTGGTCCGCTGCGGCGAGCAGGCGATCGTCAAGGCCATGAGCCTGATGGTCTACCCGTTCATCGTTGCGCTGCTGTTCCTGGCGGTGTTCCTGATTCCGCACTGGAGCGGCGGCATCCTGACCACGGCGTCCACGCCGCCTGAACCATCGGCCCTGCTGCATACCCTGTGGCTGGCGATTCCGGTGATGGTGTTCTCGTTCAACCATTCGCCGATCATTTCGGCGTTTGCGGTGGACCAGAAGCGTCGTTATGGCGCCAATGCCGAGGAACGCAGTTCGCAGATCCTGTCGCGCGCCCATGTGCTGATGGTGGTAATGGTGCTGTTCTTCGTGTTCAGTTGCGTGCTGACCTTGACCCCGGCGCAGTTGGCCGAGGCCAAGGCACAGAACCTGTCGATCCTGTCGTACCTGGCCAACCATTTCAGCAACCCGACCATCGCCTTTGCCGCGCCGCTGATTGCATTCGTCGCCATCTCCAAATCGTTCCTGGGGCACTACATCGGTGCCAGCGAAGGCCTCAAGGGCCTGATCGTCAAGAGCGGCCGCCGCCCGGCGCCCAAGACCCTCGACCGCCTGACGGCGGCGTTCATGCTGCTGGTGTGCTGGATCGTCGCCACGCTCAACCCGAGCATCCTGGGCATGATTGAAACCCTGGGCGGCCCGGTCATCGCAGCCATCCTGTTCCTGATGCCGATGTACGCCATCCGCAAAGTCCCGGCCATGGCCCGCTATCGCGGTCAGGCCTCCAATGTCTTCGTTGTGTGGGTGGGTTTGGTGGCGATTACGGCGTTGGTCTACTCCCTGATCGCCTGACCGGCCCACACGGGCTGTGGTGGCGAGCACAAATCTGCCAATCGCCACCATTCCCAGTGGCGAGGGAGCTTGCTCCCGCTGGGCTGCGCAGCAGCCCCCAACCACTTACCTGACACACCGAGTCGTCAGGACTCAGGGCCGCTTCGCGCCCCAGCGGGAGCAAGCTCCCTCGCCACAGGAGATCGGCCTGTCAGATGTACCGACGTTAGTCTGCTCGCGATAGCGGTGGTTCGGCTGGTATCGAAATGACAGGCA
>NZ_FMTR01000036.1:0-42664 GCF_900100135.1 Pseudomonas sp. NFACC05-1
ACCACCTGATCCCATCCCGAACTCAGAAGTGAAACGATGCATCGCCGATGGTAGTGTGGGGTTTCCCCATGTGAGAGTAGGTCATCGTCAAGATTGAATTCCCAGAACCCCTGTCTGCATCAGCAGCCAGGGGTTTTGTCGTTTTGGGCCGGTAATCGGATCAAGCCCCTGATGCCCCGGCAAACCCCCAATGCCGTTGCTATGCTGTGATAGTCGGGCCTTGGCGACCAAGGGCCCGCGACGTCACTGGTCATGGGGATTCCAATAATGAAAAACCCTTATGCTCCCGGCTTCTGGTGCGCCATTGCGGCTTTGCTGCTGCTTTCGGCCACTTATTTCTATGGCGTCATGCTCACTCACCAGATCGATAAAGCGCTGTTGTTCCTCGATAGCGCCGCGGCGCTGATCGGCGTGATATCCATTGCGATCGTGGCCTGGGCATCGTTTCAGGGTCAGCGCATCAAGAAAAAACACCTCGAACAAGGTAAGACACTGGTGCTGATTTGGGACACCAAGGTTGCGCTGCGACGTGTCGAAACGGTGTTTGACCGGTATTTCTGGGGCAGTTATTGGCAGCCTGGCCGCACGTTCCAGGAGGTCATGGGGGAGCTCACCGGTACCCCTTTGGAAAAAAGCCTGGAAGCCCTGAAAACCCAATGTGCTGCCCTGGACAAGCAAGTCACCCAGGACGGCTGGCATTGGCTCAACAACGCCCGAGAGTTGTGTGACGTGGCTAATGCCATGGCCCGTGAGCGCTATCAACTGGACTTCTGCGATTCACGCGCAGACTCATCATCGGGCGCGGCAGTGATCAATCGCGATTTCGAAGTGCTGGTGTACACCTGGACGGCCCGTCTCAAGACTTTCGACCATCAGCTCGACGAGATCGAAGTCCAATATTCGTAGACCACCTCGCAAGAAAACGTTTTTACCCCTTTAAACATTGGGCCCGCAGGGGTGCCTGATGGTAATCTCCCCTCCTCTTTTTCGGCGTCGAGCCACACCCTTTGCGGGTCAGGGAAGACGACGGCTTTGTTCAACCATGGATATCGATCGGGTCACTCATGAATAAATCAGCAAGCATACTCCTGGGAATCGTTGTGGCTGTCGGTGCTGTCAGCGCGGGCGGCGCCTGGTACACCGGGACCAAGCTCGAAGGCGTGTTGACGAACGCTATTGCCGATAGCAACAAGCAGATGCAGACAGCCTTGGCCGGGTCCAATAGCACCGCCACCCTGGAGCTGGTTTCCATGGACCGTGGAACGTTCAGCAGCACCGCCCACTACCGCCTCAAGGGCGAGGGCGAGATCTTCGGTGGCGAGCCGGTTGAGTTGCTCTTCGTCGACCAGATCGAACACGGCCCACTGCCATTTTCGCGCTTGATAACACTCAAATGGCTACCGGTCATGGCCACCAGTCACACCGCGCTTGAGCGCAATCCGCTGACCGACAAGTGGTTCGCCGCCACCAAGGACCAATCGCCGCTCAAAGGTGTGGTCAACCTGGGGTACGATCAATCCATCAATGGCACCTACGAGCTGCTGCCCGTGGATACCAAGCTGGATGAGCAATCCCAGCTCACTTTCTCCGGTCTTAAAATCGACCTGGCTGCCAGCGCCCAGGCACAGAAGGTCAAGGCCGACGGCTATATGGACAGCTTCAAGCTGACCACCGTCGCCGAAGACCAGACTCCCGTGCAGGTAGAGCTGAGCGGCCTGACATTGGCGAGCAACCTGAGCAAAAGCTCCTACGGTTACTACATGGGTGACAACACCCTGCTGCTGAGCAACACCAAGGCCACCTTTGGTGAGCCGAAGTCGGTGCTGGGCCTGAAGAACTTCGAGATGAAGAACAGCAGCACCGAGAGCGGCACCAGCGCTTCGGGGCGTGCCGATTACAAGATCGGTGAGTTGTCGTTCAACGACAAGACCATTGGCTCGGCGCAGATGGCAGTCAGCCTGAAGAACCTGGACATCCCGGCCACCATGTCGCTGATGCAGATTTACCAGACCAAGCTGCAACCCTACGAAAAAGCTGCAGCCGAGGCCGCAGCAGCCGGCGAACCGGCGCCAGAGCTGAGCCTGACCGAAGCTGAAGAAGCGCAGGTCAAGGCTGATCTGGAGAGACTCCTGGCCGGCGCCCCGCAAGTGGCGTTGGAAAACCTGTCGTTCAGCACCGCCAATGGTGAAAGCCGCGCCAACCTGATCGTTGATCTGGCCAAGCCGCAGTCCATGGACCTGCCACCGGATGAGTTGGGCCGTCAGTTGCTCGCGCTGCTGGATTTCAATCTCAAGGTTTCCAAACCGATGCTGGTCGACCTGATGACCGTACAGGCACAGATGGAAGGCCAGACGGATGCGAAGTTGATCGCCGATCAGGCCACTGCCACCAGCGATATGTTCAGCGCCATGGCGGTCGGTTCGGAACTGGCAACGCTTGAAGGCAACGATGTTGTCACCAAGCTGCACTACGCCAACAATCAGGTCGATTTCAACGGCCAGAAGATGACCGTTGAGCAATTCACGGCATTCGTGATGAGCAAGCTGGGTGGTGGCGTCGCCGTCCAGTAACGCGCTCGGGCAACACCCCAAACCCGGCCCGTGCATCACGCATGGGCCGGGTTTTTTTAAGCCTATCGATCAGCCCTGCGCCGAAATCTGTAGCGATTCTGAAGAATTGTGGCGTTCCTGAAGATGACCCGCCTGAGAGTGCAAGACTAGGCCCATTAGAGCTTGGCTGGATTCCTTTGATCCGGCTTCCTGTTTGATGGGCAAGGGGGCACTGCGACCCGGCTGGCCATGTAAGGATGCTGACGAATGCCGCGTACTGTGGGTCCTTTTATTCAACGTGGTTTGCGCCCGTTGTTTCGTGTCGCGCTGTGCAGCCAACTGTGCTGGCCGATGCTGGCGTTTGCCGATACCGCCTATGACCAAATGGTGCTCGACGCCCGTGCAGGCCATTACACCCCTGCGCTGACGGCGTTGCGCCAGGTGCCGGCCGGCCAGGCCAGCGCCGCACAGATCAGTGACCACCTGCAGATCGCCAGCTGGGCCGGCCTCGATACCGAGGTGGTGACGGTCTATGAGACCCAAGGCCGCAATCGAGCGCTGCCCGTCCAGGCGCTGACTGCGACGGCTCGTGCCTATCGCAACCTCAAGCGTTGGGATTCGGCGGCCGAGCTGTACCGCCAGGCTTTGGTGATCGACCCCCAGAACCCCGACTTGCAACTCGGCCTGGCCTTGACCCAGGCCGATGCAGGCCAGCCCGACGAAGCCGTCACTCGCGCCAAGGCCCTGGTCGCTGCCAAGCCGACAGATCCGGTGCGTCGACTGGCATTGGGTTATGCCTTGACCCGCGCCGACAGCCCCCACGAAGCGCTGTTCGAATACGACCAGGCCTTCACTCGCGCCGGCAACAGCCCAGAGGTTGCGCGCGAATACATCTACGCCCTGCAACGGGCACGGTTGCCGGAGCCGGCGCTGCGCCTGGCGCGCCTGCAGCCGGGGCTGATCGACCGTGGCGTGCAACGACGCCTAGAGGGTGACGTCGCCGCCGAACGGGTGCGCCTGGCGGACATGGCCAGCCGCAGCGAACATGAGCGCTTCGTCATTGCCGACCGCGCCCTGGCCGACTACGACAAGTTGCTCGCCACCTGGACCCCGGTGGCCGAGGCCCATGACGACGTACTCCGTTGGCGCATCGATCGCATGGGCGCGCTCAATGCCCGCGCCCGTCGAGCAGAAGTGATTGCCGAATACCAGAAGCTGATCGCCGAGGGCGTGAGCATTCCCACTTACGCCCTGCGCTGGGTGGCCTCTTCCTATCTGGAACAGCGTGAGCCGGAGATTGCCGTCGATCTGTACCGTCGGGTCCTGACTGCGCCGGATGCCGATCCCGCGGAGCGTTTTGAAGACAGCACCGCGCTCTACTATGCGTTGCTGGAAAGTGAAAAATCCGAAGAGGCCCGTGCACTGGCCGAAGACATGGCGAAAGCTCAGCGTCCGCGCATCGAGCTCAAGGGCCTGCCGATCGGCAACCCCAACGATGAATGGATGGACGCCCAGCAACTCGCCGCCCAGGCCGGCACGTACGGCGCCGACCTGCCTTCCGCCGAAGCGCGCCTGGACACCCTGGTCAACCAAGGCCCGGGCAACACCGGCATGCGCCTGGCCCAGGCCGATCTGTACCAGGCCCGTGACTGGCCGCGCCGTTCGGAAAACCTGCTCAAAGAAGTCGAGGCGACGATCCCGCGCAACCGTGACCTGGAAATCGCCCAGGCCCGCGCGGCCATGGATTTGCAGGAGTGGCGGCAGCTGGATGCCCTGACCGACGACGTGGTCGCCCGCTACCCGGAAAACGCCCATGTCAAACGTCTGCAGCGCCAGCGCGAGGTACACGACATGGCCGAGCTGCGCATCGAGGCCTACACCGGCAAGAGCTATGGCGGTGGCAATGGTGATGCCGGTGCAGTCACCGGCAGCCGGGACTTTGGTATCGAAACGCTGCTCTACAGCCCGCCCATCGATGAAGACTGGCGGCTGTTCGGCGGTGCCGGCTACGCCACCGGTGATTTCGAGGAAGGTACTGGTCACCACCGTTGGCAGCGCCTGGGCGTGGAGCGTCGCACCCGGGACATGACGCTGGAGGCCGAGGTCTCCAAT
This sequence comes from Pseudomonas sp. NFACC05-1, assembly GCF_900100135.1. NCBI lineage: Bacteria > Pseudomonadati > Pseudomonadota > Gammaproteobacteria > Pseudomonadales > Pseudomonadaceae > Pseudomonas > Pseudomonas sp. NFACC05-1. Next base: position 4,662 of record NZ_FMTR01000036.1, read on the forward strand.
CACTCTTATGGTTCCGGCGACAAGCAAGGCGCGCGCCTGGCCGTGGCCCAGGACATCGACGACCACTGGCAGTACGGCGGCAGCCTGGATTACCTCTCGGCCAATACCCCGCTGCGGGCGCTCAACAGCGGCATTCGCGCCAACGGCGGTAGCGGTTTCGTCCGCTGGCGGGCCCATGAAAGCCGCGAGTGGCGGCTGACGGTGAGCCCGTCCCATTTCAGTGACGGTAACAATCGCCTCGAAACCCAGCTGACCGGCCGCGAGGGCATTTACAGCACGCCGCGCCTGCAAGTGGAACTGGGTCTGGAAGTCGGTGCCAGCCGCAACAGCGGCTCCAATGAAGTGCCCTATTTCAATCCGAAAGCGGATTTCAGCGTCATGCCGACCGTGAGCGCCAACCACGTGTTGTACCGCCGCTACGAGACCACGTGGAGCCAGCAATTCCAGGTCGGTGCCGGTACCTACAGCCAGCGCGACTACAACACCGGGGCCATGGGATTGCTCGGCTACGGCCAGCGTTTCATCTGGAACGACGTGCTGGAGGCCGGTGCCGCGCTGAGCTGGCTCAACCGCCCCTACGACGGCGATCGCGAAAGCGATCTGCGCCTGCTTGTCGACCTCACCTATCGCTTCTAGAAGAGTTTGAAGATGCCTGTCATTTCGCGATTCATCCTTCTGCTGGGGGTCTTGCTGATCAGCGCTTGTGCCCAGCAAGCCCCGGCATTCACGCCGCCTTCGCAGCGTCCGCTGGCGGCCAATGACGCCCCGTGGCCGAAGAACCATGTGCTCGGCATTGCCTACCACGATGTCGACGACCGTGACCCGGACCAAGCGCTGGTGGCCGTGCGTACCGAACGGTTGATCGAGCAACTGGCGTGGCTGCGGGAAAACAACTACCAGCCGGTCACGGTGGATCAGATCATCACGGCCCGCAATGGCGGCCCGGAACTGCCACCGCGTGCGGTGCTGCTGAGTTTCGACGACGGTTACGCAAGCTTCTACACCCGCGTCATGCCCATCCTGCGTGCCTATAACTGGCCAGCGATCCTTGCCCCGGTCGGCAGTTGGGTGGATACGCCGCTGAACCAAACGGTGGATTTCGCCGGGGTGCCACGCAAGCGTTCCGAGTTCCTGACCTGGGAGCAAATTCGCGAGGTTTCCAAATCGGGCCTGGTGGAAATCGCCGCCCACACCGATGCCAATCACAAAGGCATCCTCGCCAACCCGCAGGGCAACCAGCAACCCGCTGCGACCACCCGGCGCTACGACCCCGCCACCGGTCGTTACGAGACCGAGGCCGAGTTCCAGGCTCGCTTGCGCAAGGACGTGGCGGCCATTTCCGAGAAGATTCGCAAGGTCACTGGCTACAGCCCGCGTGTCTGGGTCTGGCCGTACGGTGAAGCCGACGGTACTGCGTTGCAGGTGATTGGCAACGAGGGCTATCAAATGGCCCTGACCCTGGAGGATGGTCTCGACAGCCTGGATAACCTGATGAGCGGCCCACGCTTCCTGGTGGCGTCCGATCCGGATGGCGCCCATTTCGCCGAAAGCATCGTGTCGGTGCAGACGATGGATCCGATGCGCGTGGTGCATGTCGACCTGGACTACGTCTATGACCCGGATCCGGTGCAGCAGGACGCCAACGTCGGCCAGTTGGTCCAGCGTATTTCCGACCTGGGCGCCAATACAGTGTTCCTGCAAGCCTTTGCCGATCCGAAAGGCGACGGCCTGGTGCATTCGTTGTACTTCCCCAACCGCCACCTGCCGGTACGCGCCGACCTGTTCGACCGTGTCGCCTGGCAACTGCGCACTCGGGCCAACGCCAAGGTCTATGCCTGGATGCCGGTGCTCAGTTTCGCCCTGGACGCGAAGCTTTCGCGGGTACAGCGCTGGGATCCGGAAACCGGCAAGACTGGCGTTGCCCCGGACCAGTACGTGCGTTTGTCGCCGTTCGACCCGAACGTGCGCCAGGTCATTGGCGAGATCTACCAGGATCTGGCGCGGATGAGCTCATTGGATGGCGTTTTGTACCATGACGACGCGGTGTTCTCCGATTTCGAGGACGCCAGCCCCGCAGCCCTGAAAGTCTATGCCGCCAACGGCCTGCCGACGTCCATTGCCGCCCTGCGGGCCGATCCTGTAGCGATGCAACGCTGGACCCGCTTCAAGAGCCGCTACCTGATCGACTTCACCCATGAGCTGACCGCCAAGGTCCGGGCGATTCGTGGTCCGCAGATCCTGACGGCGCGCAATATCTTTGCCGAACCGATGCTCAACCCGCAAAGCGAAGCCTGGTTCGCCCAGAACCTTGACGACTTCCTCGGCGCCTATGACTGGACGGCGCCGATGGCCATGCCGTTGATGGAAAACCAGACCCGCCAGCAATCCGGTCCCTGGCTCGAGCGCCTGGTGGACACCGTCAAGGCCCGTCCCGGCGCGCTCAAGCGCACGGTGTTCGAACTGCAGGCCCGGGACTGGCACAGCAAGCCGGTCAGCGATATCGACGGCGAGCAACTGGCCGACTGGATGGGGCGCCTCAAGCGCAAAGGCGTGACCAGTTTTGGCTACTACCCGGACAACTTCATCGAAGACCAGCCCGCGGTGAAAACCGTGCGGCCGGCGCTCTCCAACAAGTGGAATCCTTGACATGCTCGACAGACTGCTCGCTCTGCTGGTGCTGGCGATCGTCCTTGGGGTGCCCCTGGGCCTGATCTTCCTGGTCACCGGGCAATTCCTGATGGACTTCGTGTTCTTTTACCCGCTGTTCATGTCCGGGCTGTGGATCGCCGGCGGCCTGTACTTCTGGCTGCACTGGGAGCGCCACTGGCCGTGGAAGGACGACACCTTGCCACCGCCCCTGGCCGGCGAGCCGTTGATCAGTATCCTGATCCCGTGCTTCAACGAAGGCGATAACGTCGCCGACACCATTCACGCGGCGCTGGGCCAGCATTACCCGAACATTGAAGTCATCGCCATCAACGACGGCTCCAAGGACAACACGGCCCAGATGCTCGATCAGCTGGCGGGTGAAGATCCGCGCCTGCGCGTCCTGCACCTGGCGGAAAACCAGGGCAAGGCCGTGGCCCTGCGCATGGGCGCCATCGCGGCGCGCAGTGAATACCTGGTGTGCATCGACGGTGACGCGCTGCTGGCGCCGAACACCTGTGCCTACCTGGTGGCGCCGATGCTGGACAACGCCCGCCTCGGCGCGGTGACCGGCAACCCGCGCATCCGTACCCGCTCGACCTTGATAGGCCGGGTCCAGGTCGGCGAGTTTTCCTCGATCATCGGCCTGATTAAGCGCACTCAACGGGTGTTCGGGCGGATCTTCACCGTGTCTGGCGTAATCGTCGCGTTCCGTCGCTCCGCCCTGCACCGGGTTGGCTACTGGAGCCCGGACATGATCACCGAAGACATCGACATCAGTTGGAAGCTGCAACTGGATCACTGGAGCATCTTCTACGAGCCGCGCGCGCTGTGCTGGATCCTCATGCCCGAAACCCTGCGTGGCCTGTGGCGGCAACGGCTGCGCTGGGCCCAGGGGGGCGCCGAGGTGTTGTTCAAGAACATCCGTGGCATCTGGCAGTATCGCCACCGCTACCTGTGGCCACTGTTGTTCGAATATTGCCTGTCCACCGGTTGGGCGTTCACGTTCCTGCTGTCGGTGATTTTCTGGGGGGCTGGCAAGTTCGTCGAAATGCCAGAGGCCATCGCGGTCGATCACCTCATGCCGCCAGCCTTCACCGGGCTGCTGCTGGCCGTGGTGTGCCTGCTGCAGTTCGCGGTGAGCATCCTGATCGACCGCCGCTACGAAAAAGGCCTGTGGCACATCATGTTCTGGGTGGTCTGGTACCCGTTGGTGTTCTGGCTGATCAGCCTCTTCACCACTCTGGTGAGCTTTCCAAAAGTGCTGTTCGGGCAGCATCAGAAGCGTGCGCGCTGGATCAGTCCGGATCGCGGTATCAAACCGTTCGATGATCAGGAAGAGGAAGTGATCCGATGAAAATTATCAGGACCCGGCAACGGCCTTTTCTGGTGCTCATCGATGCGTTTTTTACCGTACTGGCGTGGGTGGGGTTGTTGTACTTGCTGGTCAATGGGCTGTGGCCGCTGTTCGCGAGCCAGGCCGGTCCGCGCCCGGGAGGGTCACTGTTCGATACCCTGGGGACCTTGCAGGTCTATGGATGGATCGCCTTGGTCAACGCGGTGCTGTTGATTACCTGGGCGCGTTACCAACAGCGTAAAAGTCGCAGCTTCGCCCAGCGCCGGTCGCCGGCCCCGGTCGTGAATGACCAGGGCTTGAGCGCCAGTTTCAAGTTGACCGACGAGCGCCTGGACACGCTGCGCCAGCCCGGCTCGAAGACTATTCACAACAATCAGGACGGCGACATCAGCCACGTCGTGCCGCACTTCCACTTGCTCAGCCCCGACTTGCAGCCACCGCCCCTGGCGCCACTGGAGCGGCCGGGCGTGATTCACCTGCCGGCCGATCACTCCGTACATTGATGCAAGCCGTGCCGACGCTTTCGCGAGCAAGCCCGCTCCCACAGGGGATTTTTTGGGGGGCAGATCTACGAAGAGAAATCCCGAACCAGCCGCCATGCCTCGTCCACCGGCAACGGTTGTTTCATGCGCTGGGCCAACGCCGCCATGGCCCGGCCTTCATCACAGGCCACTGCAGCGGCTACGAGGCCGTCCTTGCCCAGCAGGGCAATGAAAGGCGGATGCTCGGGCGTGCCCTTGAATTCCACTTCGTCCCAATGTTCAGCGTGGCCAAGATAGTCGTAGCGTTTGCCAAAGTGATAGGTCCAGAAAAACGGCACGTCCAGATAGCGCTCGTCGCCGCCGAGCATGTTCGCGGCGGCGATGCGCGCCTGTTGCTGGGCCAGGCGCCAATGCTCGATGCGCACAGGCGCGCCGTTGAGGGGGAACGTCGCGATATCACCCACGGCCCATACGCCTTCAGCCACACGCATGCCTGCGTCAACGGACAGCGACTGGTCCTGTTCCCGTGGCAACCCGGCAAACGGCTCGGTGGCCGGGTGCACGCCAATGCCGACGATCACCAGGTCCGCAGCCAGACGCTGGCCGTTATCCAGCACCACGGCTTCGACCTTGTGCGCTCCCTCGATCCGTGCCGCTTCGCCGTCGGTGTGGTACACCACACCGTTGGCCCGGTGCCGGGCCAGGATGGCTTGGCCAACGCTCTCACCCATCTGTGCAGCGAACGGCACCGGATGCCGGGCCAGGACGGTGACGTCCAGCCCGCGCTTGCGCAGGGACGAGGCGACTTCCATGGCGATGAAACTGTCGCCGATGATCACCGCCTGTTGCCCTGGCCGGACCGTGTCGAGAATCTGCCGGGCGTGGGCGATCGAACGCAGCACGAAGACTTGCGGCAATTCGATGCCGGGCAGTGCTGGCATCTTGGGTGCCCCGCCAGTGGCAATGAGCGCGGCGTCGTAGTCCAGCTGCCGGCCATCGGCGAGTTGGATTTGCCGAGCGTCGGGGTCCAAATGGGTGACCTCGCCATGGAGCCTTTCGATGCGTTGCCGGGTGAAGTAGGTTTCATCGCGCAGCGGCGCTGTCTCGTTGACTGCCATGTCGCCGGCCAACACATACTTGCTCAGCACCGTCCGGTCGTAGCCGGCCTCGGCTTCGCGGTCGATCATCAGGATTCGACCGCCAAAACCCTTCTCCCGCAACGCCGCCGCGCAAGCCGTGCCGGCGGCACCGGCGCCGATGATGACAAACGTGCGTGCGTCATCGGCCGGCGGGACTTTATCGGTTGGCAATGGTTGATCGTCGACCCAGACGTCACCGTCCCGGACCTCGACGTGGTAGCGCGCCAGGCTGTCGAGGGCCGGCGGTTCGCACAGGGCGCCGTCTTCCGTGCGGAACGCGGCCTTGTGCCACGGGCAAATCAGCCGTCCGTGGCACACCGCGCCCTTGGCCAGTGGTGCGCCGGCATGCGGGCATTTGCCTTGGAAGGCGCGCACTTGATCACCGGAGCGCAACAGCAGGATGGACGTGTCGTCGATTTTGACTTCGAGGCCGCGATCTTCACGAACGTCGGCGAAACGGGCGACTTGATGCAGAGACATGGTCATTCTCCGGCAGGCGTTTCCCTTTGGAGTCGCAGGAACGGAGCGAGTTTCAGCATAATTGTCACTGCAACCTTGGCGAAGCTGCGGCTATAGTTCGCAAGCCGTCCATGGCCAGACACGCACAAGGTGCCCCCGGTATGACCCGATTGAATTTTTTCTCCCCTTGGCTGGCGGCCGTCGCCCTGGTGCTGTGCGCACAAGGGGCTGTCCAGGCCGAGGAGCGTTTTACCCTCAGCATCCCCGGTGTGTCGGACGACCGCCTCTTCACGGCGGCGGCAGCCAGTGATGCCAACACCTGTGGTGGCAAGAACATTTCTCCGGCCCTGAGTTGGAACGCCGGCCCACCCGGCACCCTCAGCTACGCCATCGTCATGTTGGACCCGGACGGCCAAAGGGGCCAAGGTGTCGACCACTGGGTCCACTACGGCATCAAGGCCACCACGCGGCAGATTCCGGCGGGCGCCGGCACCAAGTCCTCGTTGGAAGGCATGAGTGGTATCAACAGCAAGAACACCCACGGCTACGTCGGTCCTTGCCCGCCTGTCGGCGACAGCGCTCACCACTACCTGATCCAGCTTTTCGCCCTGGACCTGCCGCCGGAGGCACTGCCCGCCGACCTCACACGCGCCCAACTGATGGAAAAAATCAAAGGTCACGTGCTGCGCAACAGCAGCGTAGTGCGCCGCTACCACCGCTGACCCAAGACGACACAACCCCCTGTGGAGAGGGGATTTATCCCCGTTGGGGTGCAAAGCACCCCTTGCCACAATGGCGCCGTCCAGACACAAAATTGGCATCACGCGCCAAAAGCGAGCACTATCGAGCCCCTGTTCACTCATGCCGGAGGATGGCGATGACGCAGAAACCCGACGGCATCGCCCGCCTCCTGAACTGCCCGACCAAGGGCGACGAAATACGCCGGGCCATCGCCCAGAGCCGCAAGGATTTCCTGCCTGCCGACGAGGCCGAAGACGCCGAGCCAGGCCAGCCACCGGTTCAACCGGTGGACACTGATCGCGACGCCTGAGCCGTCGCCCTCTTTTAACTCATCGTTCAAATCTGCCTATGACTGCCATCCCTGTTCTACCCGGTGACCGATTCAGCCGATCCGATTACAAGACCCTGGGCCTGGCCGCCTTGGGCGGTGCGCTGGAAATCTACGATTTCATCATCTTCGTCTTCTTCGCCCTGACTCTCAGCCAGTTGTTCTTCCCGCCGGAAATGCCCGATTGGCTGCGCCTGCTGCAAAGCTTCGGGATTTTTGCCACCGGCTACCTGGCCCGGCCCCTAGGCGGCATTCTCATGGCGCACTTCGCTGATCGCCTGGGACGCAAGCGGGTGTTCAGCCTGAGCATCCTGATGATGGCCTTGCCGTGCCTGCTCATCGGCGTGATGCCGACCTACGCGCAAATCGGTTATTTCGCACCGTTGCTGTTGCTGGCGCTGCGTATCCTGCAAGGTGCGGCGGTGGGCGGTGAGGTGCCCAGCGCCTGGGTGTTCGTGGCCGAACATGCGCCGCTGCATCATCGCGGCTATGCCCTGGGTTTCCTCCAGGCCGGCCTGACCTTCGGCTACTTGCTGGGCGCCTTGACCGCAACGGCGCTGGCGCGGATCTACACACCGGCGGAGATTCTCGATTACGCCTGGCGCCTGCCGTTCCTGTTGGGGGGCGTCTTCGGCGTGATCGGCGTCTGGCTGCGTCGCTGGCTGAGCGAAACGCCGATCTTCATGGCCCTGCAAGCCAATCGCGAAGGCGCAGCGGAACTGCCGTTGCGCACGGTCCTGCGCGACCACCGCCAGGCCTTGCTGCCCGCCGCCATCCTGACCTGCGTGCTGACCTCTGCCGTGGTGGTGTTCGTGGTCATCACCCCGACCGTGATGCAGAAAAGCTTCGGCATGACCCCCAGCCACACCTTCGCCCTGAGCAGCCTGGGCATCGTGTTCCTGAACATCGGCTGCGTCCTGGCCGGGCTCATCGTCGACCGCATCGGCGCCTGGCGCACCGTCATGCTCTACAGCCTGCTGCTGCCTGTGGGCATTGCCGTGCTCTACGCCAGCCTGATCAGCGGCAGCGCCTGGCTGGGCCTGGCTTACGCCTTGGCCGGGCTGGGTTGCGGCGTGGTTGGTGCGGTGCCGTCGGTGATGGTCAGCCTGTTCCCGCCGAAGATCCGCGTGTCCGGCATCTCGCTCACCTACAACATCGCCTATGCCCTGTGGGCCAGCATGACACCGCTGATGCTGATTGCACTGGTGCCGTGGAGCCCGTGGGTGTGCGTGGGGTATTGCGTGGTGATGGGGGCGGTGGGCGTGGCTGCGTCGGCGTATTTCCCGGGGCGGTGGGCGCGCGTTTATGGTTCGGCCCTAGCGTCGGAATCCTGACTACAATCCGTAAGCTTTGTTGTAGGCCTTTTCTGAAGCAGTATGATCCTGCCTGATCCGAGGTAGATTCAGCGCACTTTGTGTTTACCATGGGCATCTCTTCTGTTGGGGAGCCTTGCATGAAAGCTAGTACAGCCATTGCTACGTTTCGTCGGTTGCGGACCCAGCCACTGTGGCGGCTGCTGGCTTTTGATCATGGGCCTCTGACCCTGGGACTGCTCCAGACCCATCTGTACGAAAGCGAGCGGGGTCTGCCCGCGTCCATCTTCCATGCTATCTGCCAAGCGTGAAGACGATACTGATGGATGAGCGTACTTTGTTGTCTTACAAACCATTGTGGGGGGTGGAGAAAGAGCCACACCCCTCCATCACGCTGGCTAATCTCACAGTAGAAGAGCAGGTCCTCTATGAGAAGCTCAAGCGCAACACACTAGGGCAAAACGTGCGTCTAGAGCAGGAGCGAATATCGTGGGATTTCGCCTGGAGAGAGATACAAGAGGTGGCTAGTGATTGAGGAGGGGGTTTATTCATCAGGCCCCGTACGTAGAAATATTGAGGGGGCTACATTGGGGGTTGGTCGCGCTGTTAGTCAAGGCGGAGTCGTTGAGCTATGAGCACGGATAACGCCAATCGCAATACCTCGCAGTTCATCATCTACCAGAGCGAAGACGGGCGAACCCGGTTGGACGTGCGCTTTGTCGACGAGACCGTATGGTTGACCCAAGCCTTGATGGGTGAGTTATTCAGTACCACGCCAGAGAACGTGTTGATGCATCTGAAGAACATCTTCAGCGAAGGTGAGCTTGATCAAAACGCAACCACTAAGGATTTCTTAGTAGTTCGTCAGGAAGGTACGCGTCAAGTGAAGCGCAATCTCAAGCACTACAACCTTGATGCCATTATCTCCGTGGGCTATCGCGTACAAAGCCATACGGCAACGCGCTTCCGTCAATGGGCCACTCGGCAGTTGCGTGACTACATCGTCAAAGGTTTTTTACTAGATGATGAGCGCCTGAAAAATCCCGATCAGCCGTTCGACTACTTTGAAGAGCTGACGCGGCGCATTCAGGATATTCGCACCAGCGAAAAACGCTTCTACCAGAAGATTACCGACATCTACGCCACCAGTGTGGACTACGACCCGACTCAGGAAGCCAGCATCAACTTCTTCAAGACCGTGCAAAACAAAGTGCACTGGGCAATTACCGGGCAGACTGCGGCTGAGCTTATTCACAATCGTGCCGACAGCGGTAAACCCCACATGGGACTGACCAACTGGCGCGGCGCCAAGGTGCGCAAACAGGATGTCGCTAACGCCAAGAACTACCTCTCGGCAGAAGAGCTCAGCGCTTTGAACAATCTGGTCGAGCAATACTTGGTGTTTGCGGAGGGCCAAGCCATGCGTCGCATTCCAATGTCCATGGCTGAGTGGGTGAAAAAACTCGATGGTTTCCTGACATTGAACGACCGCGAAATTCTTGATAGTGCGGGTCAAATTTCTCATGACCTGGCCAAGCAACACGCCGAGTCGCAATATGAGCTATTTCATCAACTGCGCCAGCAAGAAGATACTGCGAGCGCTGACCAAAACCTCATCAATCTGAGCGAGCTTAGTCAATCGCTATCAAACAAGACCCGATCCAGGCCTTGACGTTTTGACTACAAGATTTCCAATCTGTGGCAAGTGGCCACGTTTTGTTGGAGTGTGGCGTCTAGAATTTAGGCCTTTATGAGCAGTCAATGCCTGGCAAGGTTAGTGCTTGGAGCTCCAGCGTCGCCATCACCGACGCTTACGATTATTTGGCTACCGGTCGTTCTAAGACGCCCACGCAAAAAATCCACAAAAGCACGAGTCCGTGCCGAGCGGCGTCGATCTTGACTGAACACGGCGCTGATGGGCAGTGCCAGTGGCTGGTAATCGGCCAGCAGGGGGCAGACGGTACCCTGGCGAACATCGGCAGCGAACAACCACTGCGGTGAAAGCGAAACGCCCAGGCCCGACAGCACCATTTCCCGGATCGCCTCGCTGCTGTTGCAGGTGACGTTGCCCTTGATCGTTACGCTGTGCTGTCGGCCATCCTGGTCGAACCGCCAGACGTCATAATGCTCCAGCAGTGTAAAAGCCAAACAGTTATGGCCGGCCAGGTCAGCCGGTGCGAGGGGCGTGCCGTGCTGTTGCAGATAGGCGGGGGAGGCATACACCCGGCGCGGGCTGTCGCCGAGGGAAACCGCCACCAGTCCTTCGTTTTTCACCGCGCCGATGCGAATCGCAAGGTCGATGTTTTCCTTCAGCACATCTTCGTTCTGATCACTTAACCTCAAGTCGATACGAAGCTGTGGGTGAAGGGCCAGGAACTCGCCCACCAGGGGCGCAATACACAATCGGCCGAAACTGACGGGCGCCGCCACGCGCAGAAGGCCGGCGATCTGTTCCTGCCCACTGGCGAAACTGAGTCGTGCGGCGTCCACGCTGGCGAGTATGTCCTTGCTCTCGGCGTAGAAGCGCTGCCCCTGGTCGGTCAGCGCGAGCTGGCGGGTGCTGCGGGCAAACAGCGCCCCGCCGAGGTGTTGCTCCAACGCGCGGATCTGCTTGCTCACCGCCGGTTGGCCCAGGTTCAGTTCCCTGGCGACGGCCGAAAACGAGCCGCGCTCCACCACCCGCACGAACACCTGCATTGCGTCGAACAGATCCATCTGGATTTAGCCTCTGCCTGGAATAAATCCTATCCATTGTTGCTCACTTATCGGAATGCGTCTTCCCTCGCACTATGAACCTGCCCACTCATTGGAGGTTTACCGTCATGAACAACATCATGTCCGCCGCCGTTGCCGAAACCGCTCAGGCTGCGCTGATTGTCCGTTCCATTTCCCGGCCCATTCCCGGCAAAGGCCAGGTATTGATCAAGGTGCATGCCGCCGGAATCAACCCGCTGGACACCAAGATCGCGGCGGGAGGCGGGGCCCACGCACGTCAGCCGCTGCCCGCCGTATTGGGAATCGACCTGGCCGGGATGGTGGTTGAACGGGGAGAGGGCGTGAATGACTTCGCGCCTGGCGACGAGGTGTTCGGCATGGCCGGCGGGATCGGCGGGGCCCAAGGCGCGCTGGCCGAATACATCGCGGTCGATGCCCGCCTGATTGCGCCCAAGCCTCGCTCACTGAGCATGCGCGAAGCGGCCGCCTTGCCGCTGGCATTCATTACGGCCTGGGAAGGCTTGGTCGATCGCGCCAACGTTCGGGCCGGGCAACAGGGGTTGATTCATGGCGGGGCGGGCGGCGTCGGTCAAATGGCCGTGCAAATCGCCAAGGCCCGTGGCGCCGAGGTCTACGCCACGGGCTCGGCCGACAGCCAGGCTTTCATCCGCGAACTGGGCGCGTCAGCCATCGACTACCGGACCCAGGACACCGACAGCTACGTGCGCCAGTACACCGATGGCGAAGGCTTCGACATTGTCTACGACACCGTTGGCGGCCCGACCCTGGATGCGTCCTTCAACGCGGTAAAGACCTACACCGGCCATGTGCTCAGTTGCCTCGGCTGGGGCCAACACAGCCTCGCGCCGCTGTCGTTTCGGGGGGCGAGCTATTCCGGGGTGTTTACGTTGATGCCGCTGCTGACCGGCAAGGGGCGCGAGCATCATGGTCAGATCTTGCGGGAGGCCGCCGCTCTGGTTGAGTCAGGGCAACTGCGGATCAAGCTGGATCAGCGCCGGTTTGGCCTGGAGCAAGTCAATGAGGCCTTTGCGCAGGTAGCCGAGGGGCGTGGGGCGGGGAAAACGGTCGTGGACATTGGGATTGAGTGAGACGGGACCGCACTCCGTCAGGGCCAAACAACTTGAGCGCTCATACAAACCCCGTAGAATGCAGCCGCCATTATGCCGCTACCTCTCAAGGACGAATTCAAACATGCGAGTTTTTACCCTGTTGCTGGCCCTCTGCCTTATGGCCGGTTGCGCTTCCAAGCCCGACTACTACATTTCCCCTGCGCCGGTGGCGATCCCCGAGACCGCCACCTATTGGATCGACACGTTCAACGTTGAAGTCGTCGGCAAAAACGAACGTTTCCTGCCCGACGAAAAAGTCCGTGACCAGTTGCACACCGACCTGATCGTCCGCCTGCTCGACGGCAATCGCTATGCCTCCAGCAAGGAAACCGCTGATTATCTGCTGGACGTCAACGCCGTCTATGCGCGCCGTATCCAAGACACTCAAGGTGGTTTCATGAACAAAATCGTCGCCGACGGTACGTACCTGGCCAGTGTCGATTTCAATTATCAGGTCAAGGTGAAGAAGGCCGGTGTCGAAGTGCTGCACTTTGCCCAGGCCCGCCAGGGGCTGATGCCGGGTGGGGCGATCGGGCAGCTCGAGGCCATGAGAGGCATCGCGGGCGCCCTGACGAACAAAGGCAACTCCGATGTCGAAGACTATTACACCGGCCATTTGAGCGGATTCATCGCCGATGATCTGCGGGGCATTCCGTCCCGCTAACGATGCCTGCTGCAACGTGCTGGCGATTGGTCCGATCGCGGTAACGGCCTGGCCACCTTGAGGGGGCCAGCCCGGTTTTTCCAGCGTGCCAAAAAAAAACCTGATCGTTAACCCGAACCTCGTGTGCCTTGCGTCTGAGCTTGTGTACGAATCATTCATTCACGAGGTTCAGCCCATGTTCCGTCCACTTCCCTTTATGCGTCCTGCTGCCCAAGGCTTCGCCGTGACTTTGCTGGTGGCGTTGGCCGGTTGTGGGTTGTCTTCCCGGGAGGCTGCCAAGCCATCCGAACCGGTGCCTGTGGCACCCAGCGTTGTACCGCAAGGCGAGATCGCCTACGTGCGCCAACCCATGGCCAAGCGCATGGTCGCCCCGGCATCAATGCCCGCCCCTAGTATGGCGAACGATGCCATCGCCGGGGATTACCGCACCGAACCGCGCGAGCAGTACGCAAAACTGCCGGACAACCCCATCCATAGCGTCGCCGAAACGCCGGTCTCGACCTTCAGCGTGGATGTCGACACCGGAAGTTATGCCAATGTGCGACGTTTCCTCAATCAAGGCAGCCTGCCGCCCGAAGGGGCTGTTCGGCTGGAGGAAATGGTCAACTATTTCCCTTACCACTATGCCCTGCCCAGCGACGGTTCACCCTTCGGTGTGACGACCGAAGTCGCCCCCTCACCGTGGAACCCCCACACCCGTTTGCTGCGCATCGGCATCAAGGCCAGCGACCGCGCCGTGGCGGATCTGGCGCCGGCCAACCTGGTCTTCCTGGTGGACGTTTCCGGCTCCATGGACCGTCGCGAAGGCCTGCCGCTGGTCAAGAGCACGCTGAAACTGCTGGTGGATCAATTGCGCGATCAGGATCGGGTATCCCTGGTGGTCTATGCCGGTGAATCCCGGGTGGTGCTCAAGCCCACCTCGGGGCGCGACAAGGTGACAATCCGCAACGCCATCGATCAACTCGACGCCGGTGGTTCCACCGCGGGCGCCTCGGGTATCGAACTGGCCTACCAGATGGCGCGGGAGAGCTTCATCGACAAAGGCATCAACCGCATCCTGCTGGCCACCGATGGCGACTTCAACGTTGGCGTCAGTGATTTCGACAGCCTCAAGCAGATGGCGGTGGACCAGCGTAAAAGCGGCGTCTCCCTGACGACGCTGGGCTTCGGTGTGGATAACTACAACGAACACCTGATGGAGCAATTGGCCGATGCTGGTGACGGTAACTACGCCTACATCGACAACCTGCTCGAGGCGCGTAAAGTCTTGGTCGACCAGCTCAGCTCCACCCTGGCGGTGGTGGCGCGGGATGTGAAGTTGCAGGTGGAATTCAACCCTGCCCGGGTCAGCGAGTATCGCCTGCTCGGTTATGAGAACCGTGCGCTCAAGCGTGAGGATTTCAACAACGACAAGGTCGACGCGGGCGAGATAGGTGCCGGGCATACGGTGACGGCCTTGTATGAAATTGTCCCGAAGGGCCAACCGGGCTGGTTGGAGCCGCTGCGCTATGCCAGCACGCCCCAGTCGGAGGGGAAATCAGGCGAATTGGCGATGTTGCGCGTACGCTACAAACCCGCTGAGGGCGGTAGCAGTCGATTGATCGAGCATCCGATTGCTGGCGTGCAGAACGACGACAAGCCTAGCGATGACCTGCGTTTCTCCGCCGCCGTGGCGGCCTTCGCCCAGCAGCTCAAGGGGGACGGGCGTTATACTGGGACGATGAGCTTGAAGGACACTGCGCAATTGGCCCGTTCGGCCCGCGGCGATGATCCGTTTGGGCTGCGTGCCGAGTTTGTGCAGTTGGTGGAGCTTGCCCAGAGCCTCGAGCCTGCGGCCAAGCGCTGATCCCGAGCACAACGAGGACCAAAATGTGGGAGCGAGCCAGCTCGCGATAGCGGTGGATTGATCAGCATCATCATTGACTGATCCGACGCCATCGCGAGCAGGCTCTCTCCCACAGTATTCCCTTGTTGTCTGCCAGGATTGTGCTGCAATGACCGGAAAGGAGTTCGTCACCCACATGTCCGCTGCGCTTGATTCTCCCAGCGACGAATCGCTGCTGGCCCGCTACCGCAACGGCGATGGGGCTTCTTTCGAAGTCCTGTACGCCCGCCATCGGCAAGGGCTCTACCGTTTCCTCGTGTCCTTGAGCAACAAGGCCGAACTGGCCGAGGAAGTCTTCCAGGACACTTGGCTCAGTCTGATTCGCAGCACCACCCAGCCACAAGGCCGGGCGAGTTTTCGCACCTGGCTGTTCCAGATTGCCCGCAACCGTTTGATCGACCACTGGCGCAAGCAGGGTGTCCACAATCCGTTGCACGACAGCTACGACGAGCAGCTTCACGTCCAGCCCGACGACACCAGCGGCCCTGAGCAGCAGCTGAGCCTGAGCCGCGACCAGGCGCGTCTCGATGCGGCGTTGCAGGCCTTGCCCGAGGATCAGCGAGAAGTCTTCCTGCTGCGCCTGCACGGCGACCTGGAATTGCCACAGATTGCTGCCTTGACCGGCGCCCCACTGGAAACGGTCAAGAGCCGCTTGCGTTACGCCCAGCAGAAGTTGCATCGGCTGCTGGCCGAGGAGGTACCCGCATGATCGACTCCAAACACACCCCGGATCCGAACGACGAAGTGCTGATCGAGCATTTCCGCCAACACACCAGCGGCGAGCCGCCAGCTTCCCTGGACGCTTTCATCCTGGCCACCGCCCACCGCGAAGCCCCGACGCCTGCACCGAGCTTGTGGCAACGTTGGTTGCAAGCCTGTCAACGGCCGCGCTGGCAAATGGCATTCGCCACGATCGCCGGCGTGGCGCTGATGATCGGCCTGGTGCTGCGCTCGCCCGTGCCCCACGACGAACTGTCCTCACCCGCCTCGATGGAGTTTTCCGCCGATCGGCAAGCGCCTGCCGTTGCCGCTGCACCGCCGCCGGCCATGCCCGCCCCCGCCCCGATTATCCGCATGGCGCCCCAGGGCGAACTGGCCCAAGCCCCGGCAAGTCCGATGCAATCGTTGGCGGAAAAGCCTGCGGCGAAAATGAGCAAATCGGCGCCGGCTGCACTGCCATCGCTGGAGCAGGGCCTGATGGAAATCCTGCTTTTGCGCGAGGCGGGTGAGAGCAAGGCTGCTGATGAAAAGCTGCTGGCATTGCACAAGCGCTTTCCCGAGGAGGACTTGCCGGCGCGGTTGGAGGCGTTGCGCAAGCGTTGAGTGATCAGCGCTTACAAAAGCCCTGGGCATTAACGTTTCCGATCCAAAAAGTGAAGGGTCACTTTTCAGGCGGTTGATGCTCGGTATCGGGTTACAAATGCAGCCATAGCAGGAACACTTGAGCGGAACTATACTCGCCAGCATGAAAAAGCTGATGCTCGAACTCGACGGAACCGACCCAAGCAAGCTCTCCATGGCTCGCTTGACGGATTATCTGTGTGAGCTCGCTGAGCTTTTCGGCTCCCAAGATCATGTTCATTTTGACTCTGTCACCGAAGGTTGTGTCTGCCTGAATACGTGGGTGGAAGACGAGACGTACCCACACGTCTTGAACAGGGTGCGGGAGGCCGCTCAGGGGATTGGACCTAAGCGCGCGAGAAAAGCCTACGTGCAGCTATCCGCGCTGATGGAGCAAGATCGAGTAGATGGCGTCCTTCAGGCAGCGGATGATGCGAACATTCTCCAGTTTCCCAAAGCAAAGACCGCTCCTCCTCCCATGGTCATCATCAAACAAGGCAGCGTACAGGGGCGCCTGTATGTCGTTGGTGGGAAGGATGAGACGGTTCCTGTCCGGCTTGAGGGCGCGGGTGGCGAAACTCTTCTTTGTGAAGCCGATACAGCACTGGCTGAACAGTTGGGCAAGCTTCTGTTCAAGTACGTTCGCGTTCATGGCAAGGGAGAATGGGAAAGTCGGCCGCATGGCGGTTGGCGGCTGCGCAAAATGTTCATTCAATCCTATGAAAAACTTGAAAAAACCTCGTTGCGCAGTGCGGTGACCCAGCTAAAGGAACTCGGTGGCATCACGTGGAGCGAGATGGATGATCCTCATGGAACGATCCAGAACTTAAGGGGATGAGGTGCGCATAGTTCTCGATACCAATGTCCTCGTTCAAGCCTTGGGAAATGCAAAGGACGGTATCGTTCTGGTTGATCCTGCCACTGGTCATAATGTTGATCGGGCGGAGGCTAGGGCTGAAGCCCTAATCGAACTGGTCGATGCCAGAGGTGGAACGGTGCTGATCCCAACACCTGCGTTGGCTGAGTATTTGGTTGGTGTCGATCGAAATTTTCACCAGAGCCATCTGGATGTCATAAACGGCCTTTCGTGTTTTGAGATCGTATCGTTTGACCAGATTGCGGCGGTCGAATGTGCCCGTATGGTCGATGATAACGAGTTGAAGGTGCTTGATCCTGCTGCTACCAAAGCCAAGTTGCGGTTTGATCGTCAGATCATTTCCATTGCTTTGGCAACCAATGCCGATGAGATCTGGACTCATGACGCGGGTCTTTATTCTAAGGCCCAGAAATGCGGGTTGGTTACGAAATCCTTGGGGAATATTGAGCCTGCTCCTGAGCAACTGGAGGTCAAGCTGGACCACTGATAGCTCCTGAGCGCTGACAAAACCAGCGCCCACAAAAAAGCCCCAGGTCTTGCGACCTGGGGCTTTTGATTCTGAAGATGGTGCCCAGGCGTCGTTTGAACTCAGCTCTGCGGACCACATTCTGTAAGGGTTTAGTTGGTTGTGTTTCGGTTAGGCATACACGCTGACAATTGCTGATGCATGCAACGGCTACTAGCGTCGATGCCGTGCGACCACGAGCAATGAGTCGTTCAAGCTTTCTCTATCCGCCGAGAAATGTGCATCCCTATGGCAATTTGGACACAGTGCAACGCAGTTTGAAACTCGATCACTGACTTCAACGCCCAGTATATGGTGGACGTCCAGAAAGCCAGTATACGAGCGACTTGCTCCGCAACCCGGCCGTTCACAACGCGCACCGCAACGATCTATGACCGCTTTTCGGACCTTCGGATCCCGAGCAACTCTGGAAACGGTCACCTGGAAACGTAAGGTTTCATCACGACCCAAGAGCGATAGATCGATACCCGGTAGATCGTGAAAGGTGTCGTTGGTCGCTGTTTCGAAACCATCGGAGCCCTGCCGTCGAGCCAGGTCCTCCACCTCAGGCCAATTCCATAAAACGTCGGCAACCTTGTATGCCTCGTCATAACGATCATCCATCAGCCACATGGTTGGACAATCTCCATTTACCGCATGGTTCTTTTTGAGGCGCCCTAGCTTCCCTTCAGCGATTAGCTTCGCGCTTACATCTCTTTGTCCGTTGATAATTCCAGTTATGGCGTTTACAGGGATTAGGGCCGCGAATTTGATAGCTGATTCATAGCGCTGGACCAAAAGTGCGTGGGTCACACCTTGAGGCGCTTCGCGATCAACGATTTCGGCAATTGTCTTGTCCCAATCACCATCGCTTAGCCGTGCTCGTAATTGTGCCGCAGAGTATTTCTCAGGCTGGTCTTCCCACCGCCAACACAAGCGAACACGGGCGGTGAATGTCTTACCATCAGGTGTGGTGGCGGAAAGAAGTTGAGAATGACCTTTACGTACATCACTCACACCATTGAAACCGATGCCTTCCAAAAAAGGCTTGAGCATTCCACGAGTGACTTTCTCAGCTTCGATGCTTTCGACCGTTCGGAAGGCGCGTTTTTGAGGAGAACTATCCATAGGTGAATACCGTGTAGAAGGCGGTGATGGTGGAAGCACAAATAGTTTCCAGCGCTTCCTGTCGATAGCGATTTGACGATAGGTCAGCCTGAGATTGTTGCTTCAGGGAACGCTGGAGCGACCAAATATTGCTGGGGCCCCTGAGAGATTCTTATGCATACGGGGTCGGAAACCCGCGACATCGTGTTAGCGATAGGCTACGCAGCTTACTGAAAATTTCAAACGTTGAAATTGAAAGGATCTTGAAGAAAAAGAGGCATCGTTACCGTGTCGATAATGATGCCCTTTTGTGTTGCTGATAACGCACGCTTGGCGTTGGTCAACCGAATTAACTCCGTCAACCTGTCAATTAACTTAAAAAATCCAGCCCCTAACACGAACGCGCGGGTTTTCTGCTCCGCACCAACCGCAATTGCCCAGGGGCGCCGACTACCTCCAAAGCTATAGGGCAGATGCACGGGTGAACCGCAGTTCACCAAGTTCACCTGTTCACTAAGCTGGGCACCTTTCCGCTAATAAGATCGTGCGGATTACTCGGCCCGTGTCGAGAGCCGTTACTCAGAGACCCCGGCACTAACGGTTAACCGATTTTTTCTTCGGTCAGCCACCTGAGCTCGTGGGTTTCCGACCCGTATTGAGTGAAAGTCTCAGGAACCCCAGAGTGTTTTCGGGGCACCAACATAGTGCCGTTTCGAAAACGGAGCGATGCGTTTAGTCGCTGATGGCATTAAAAATAGGGGGGGCGGGGATCTCGTTCGGATATCCCCTAAAAAACGGTATAGCAGGTGTCACTCGTATAACAGGTGTTATTAAGTCTTTGAATTAATTTATTAATTTTCTTGTAGCATCTTTCAAGGAATGCATGTACACGTCACGTACCAAAGGCCTATCGGTGTAACGCTGATGTCAGCTCAAAAGTAAAATCTGTGGTACATCCTCCAGAAAGAAGTGATTTGAACCCCAAACTAATGTAGCGCCACTCTGACCAAGACCCCGTCTTTGCATGCTGCGAAGGGAGAGTTACTCAGATGTTGGGAAGCTAAAGAGATGTACGGGAATCAGTTATATATCACCTTGAGAATTGCACAGGACAATGGGACGCCTCCCAATGCAGACTCACGGTTTCTGCCGGGGCGCATTCTTACGCACCAGTAGCTGGATAAGAGCGAACATACGGTGAAAGAGATAGTCGACATGATCCACATCGACGACGGGAATCTGTTTTAGCTCGTGATGTCGAATGAGGTACCCATTGCCGATCAACGTCAGCTGGGACGCTTCGGTATCTAGCACCGATCTAAATGGAATATCAGGGGCTGTTTGCTCCAGGATTATTTGGATAGATTTTTTCTTGTCTGAAGCATGCGCCAAGCTTTTAATGCGTTCGAAGCAATCCCATAAACGCTCCAATGCCTCTCGTCGTTTCAACGGGTCGGGGGCCGAAAACTTGATCCGTGCTTCCTCAAGCATAACGTCTAGGGTCTGGTCACCGGTTCGTAACATAGGCTGTAGCAACGCATCACTGATAATCACCGGTAACAATCGTACTATTTGCCCGTGTGGATTGAGTTCATAGGCAACACCGTTGCGCGCAAAGATAAGGTTAATCTGGTCGCGGAGCTCGATTCGTCCGACACTCTCATCAAACGTCAGATGGTGGTGTTGAAAATGGTTGTGATGCAATCCTAGTATGGGTTTCGCAACGTGGAACCACAAAAATTCCAGGAAATCGAGCACAAGCAAATATGGTGGCGCGTATGGCTCGGCTTCCATCCAAGAGTGTTCCCCAGGAATGGACGCTTGGAGGGGCCAACCAAGGCCTGGCATGTGACTTTTTACCGCCGCCCCAAAGCTGACTTCATCCGTGCCAATTACCGCTGGACCGTCATAGCAACATACGGGGAACGATGACCCAAATGCTCCGCTGTTCACCAAGCCCCTGACAACGGCGATAATGCCTCCCCAAACCTGCGGGGTGATTTCGGTTTCGGTCCTCGGTTTTGGGCCATGCTCTCTATTGCTAAAGTAATTTTCCATTGGCTCTACTCCTTCTTTTGAAGCGAAAATGGGCGCTTTGGTGTTGATGACACCCGAAAGACGGGCGATGGAGAAGCATCAATTTTTTCCTGAGTGTCCATAAATCGGCCCTGATCGAAGGAAAACGATGGTTTTCGAGTTAAAAATGCCATTCGCGAACGACGCTGACAGCGAGACAGGCATCCTTCATTGCCACAGTCGCGCTCTCCCGTACCAAATGACTTATCATAAAATCGCTCTGCGATGTGGCACACTAAGGAAAGACCTACTACACAGACGAACGTTATCGTCCTAACCTGAGCCTCCTGGGACCCAAATGAAGCAAAACAATGTTGTTCAAAAAATTTGGAGCCTTTGTAATATTTTACGGGGCGATGGGATAACCTATTACCAATATATCGCAGAGTTGAGCTATTTATTATTTCTGAAGATCGCTCAGGAAAACGGTTCTGAGGAGCTAATTCCCGAAGGGTTCCGATGGGCTGACTTAGACTCTCATGGCGAAGAGGATCTGTTGGGGTTCTATCAGGAGATGCTTACTCATTTGGGGGCAGCAGCAGGTAACGAAGTGGTGAGAGCGATATATGCTTTCCCTACGACAGTGTTTTCACATTCCGCAAATCTTAAAGCAGTTATCAGTGGAATATCAAAAATCGATTGGCATCAAGTTGATCAGGATGGGTTTGGTGATATTTACAGTGGACTAATTGATAAAAGCGCTCAAGATACTCGTTCGGGAGCCGGTCAATATTTTACGCCGCGCCCCCTGGTAGAAGTAATTGTAAGACTGACGCAACCAAAAGTGGGCGAGCTGATTCAAGATCCATCTATAGGAAGTGGCGGATTTTTGGTCGCCGCCGATGAATTTATTAGGCGTGCGGCTACTAAGAAACAATACAAGGCCAACCCACCAAAATATCAAGGCGTGGAAATAGAAAAGAATACACGTCGTATTTGTCTTATGAACACGTTCTTGCATGGTTTGGATGCGCAAATTATATATGGCGATGCTCTTACCGACGATGCGAGTGCTCTAGAGGCTGCCGACCTAATACTTGCTAATCCACCCTTTGGCAGTAAAGCAGGAAGTAAACGCTCCTTGCGCAAGGATATTCCATTTCCAAATTGTAATAAGCAACTTGCTTTTTTACAGCATATTTATCTAGGGCTTAAGGAGGGGGGGCGATCCGCAGTTGTTCTTCCGGATAATATACTCTTTGAGGGCGGTGTAGGGCGAGCGGTTAGAAAAAATCTTATGGAGGTTTGCAATCTCCATACTATTTTGCGTTTGCCAACGGGCATCTTTTACGCTGCTGGGGTGAAGACAAACGTTTTATTTTTCTCAAAGACAAAAGAGGCAGAGAGAGGCACTAAGGATGTTTGGATATATGATATGCGTGCAAGCATGCCAAGGTTTGGCAAAACTTCACCTCTAGAACAAAAGCACTTTGAAGATTTCATAATAAACTTTGGAGACGATCCTTATGGTAAATCCTCCCGTAAGGATCAGGGGATAAATGGGTGTTTTCGTCGTTTTACCCGAGAAGAAATCGCCAAACGCAACGATAATCTCGATATTTCCTGGCTTAGTGACGACAAGGTCGGAGCTGAAGAAGGACTGACCGAGCTGGAGGATATATCTGCTGCCATTCTTGGGCATCTCCGCTCGGCCCTCTCTGAAATCGAAGCTGTTGAGGAAGAGCTCGCAGAGTCTGTCGAGGTAGAAGAATGACGCCTGCAAGAGTCCTCGCTCGAACGAGCAGTCGCTTTTTTGTTGACTACACTCCTACTGCAACACAAACCTTTGCCACCTTATTCGACCTAAACAGCGAAGCACAGACACCACAAGAGCCAACAGTCCTTTGCTACGAAAGAGGAGGCAGGGAATGAGTGATCTGCCGGACGGATGGGTCGAGGTAACTTTTGATGATGTCGTAGATGTTAATCCGCGAAAGTCAGTTGGCTTAAGCCTTGACGACACCGTCACGTTTGTTCCCATGGCTGCTGTTTGCGAGCTAACGGGCGCTATCGTTCATGACGTTGTGAGGCCATTGCGCGAGGTTAATAAAGGCTTCACTCAATTTGCCGAAGACGACGTAATTTTTGCCAAAATCACCCCGTCTATGGAAAATGGAAAGTCGGCAGTGGCAGTTGGCCTCGAAAACGGAATTGGCTTCGGCTCCACAGAGTTTCACGTATTCCGAAGTCATGGAGGCGTTCTGCCGAGGTACCTCTGGTACTTCATCCGTCAAAAAGCTTTCCGCGAAGATGCTCAGAAAGTCATGTCTGGTGCAGTTGGTCAGCAGCGGGTCCCCGCAGGCTATTTGAAGGACTGCGTGCTTCCTCTGCCTCCCTTAGCTGAGCAGAAACGCATCGTAGAAAAAGTAGATAGCTTGATTGCCCGCACTACTCGTACGCGCAATGAACTTGATCATATTCCGGCTCTGGTAGAAAAGTACAAAGCGCGTCTTTTATCTTTGGCTTTTTCCGGAAACCTTTTGACTGACTCGTCGGGCGCTTTAAAACGGAAGGCCCCGCAAAATTCCTTTCTTAAAGACCTAGTAGAGAGTCTCCGTTACGGAACCGCACAGAAAAGTTTCGAGAGACCAGTAGGCGTTCCGGTTTTGCGTATTCCCAATGTGGTGTCAGGGAAGATAGAGCTAGATAATTTGAAATACTCGGAGCTTGATGATAAGGAGTTTTCTGCTCTCAAGCTCAATGTTGGAGATATTTTAGTTGTTCGATCCAACGGTAGTGCAAGTTTAGTTGGGCGGCCTGCCGTTGTATCCGAAGACGCTATAGGAATGGCTTACGCAGGCTATCTAATTCGCCTTCGATCGTTACCCGATAAAGTGGTGCCAGAATTTCTTGCTCTGATGTTACAAGCTCCTGAAGTTAGAGCGATTATTGAATCTGGTGCGCGATCAACAAGCGGTGTCCACAATATTAACGCCAAAGAGCTTGGAGCGCTTGAGATACCTCTATTTCCTCTAGATGAGCAAAAAGAAATTGTCTGCAGTATCGAGACCGCATTCGCATGGCTTGATCGCGTATTATCCGATTACGATGCTGCGTTTAAATTACTGCCCAAGCTCGATGCTGCGATCCTTTCGAAAGCCTTCCGTGGTGGCCTCGTCGCCCAGGCCTCGAAAGATGAGCCCGCCCGCACCCTTCTTTCCCGCATCCGCGCTGAGCGCGAAATTGCTCCAAAGAGGCAGATGCAAATGCGTAAGACAGCTAATCCGATGATCAAAGACCCGAAAGAGCGCCTTCTTCTAGATAGTGAAAATTGGCCTGATAAGGGATTACCATTTGAAGAAGTTGCTAAACGCAATCCTATCCCGCATGACGAGATGCGTGATGCAATATTCACATTGCTGGCTGAAGAAACGCCGCGACTGCGTCAGGTCTTCGATAACGACGCTGAGTGTATGCACTTGCAACGGGTGAAGGCATGAGGTTACGTCGTCTCAAAATTGAAAGTTCCTCGGCGAGCGGAGGGCTGTTTGATGGACTAGACGTTTGGTTCGGACGGGGGCTAGACGGCAAGTCAAGTGATCCCCTCGCACCGTTATGCATGATCGGACCGAATGGCTCGGGTAAATCGCAATTTCTTCAACTGCTTGCCGAAATTTTTCAGGCAGCTTGGCACGCACATAATCCCGCCGAAGAGCGTAGGAGTGCCAACGAAGATATTCTGTTTTCTCTAACTTATTTGATCAGTTCGCCTGGAGCGGATGCGCCGGAGGAAGTCACGTTATTACGCACAAAAAAAGGGCGTGCCACGGGACCGATTGAGCTTTATCGCGATGGTTCGGAAAAACCTGTAAAGGCGGGCTCATTAGAGTTTGAGAAGTATCTACCTTCAATCGTTGTTGGATACACGTCCGGCGATAACGAGACGCTTAGCTTGCCATTTCTGGTTAGCCGGAGCGGTTATGCACAAGACGTAGCACGAGCTGCTTTCGGCGACACTGTTAAGAATACTGTACCTGACAACCGGTTGATGCTTATTGACTACGGTACCAACCTTGAGGTTCTGTTCTCAAACCTGATCCTAGGTCCTAAAGAGGCACGTGAAGAGATTTTACGACATGCACGTCTTTCGGATCTCGCTTCTTGTCGTTGTGTCGTACGCCTCGCGCATTCCGTAATTAATAAGGCTCCAAAAAAACGAACGGATATTACGGGACGCAAAGGCATTCAGCTTACTGATGAACTTGAGAGCATCATACGATCACTGAAGCGCACGGCAACTTGTTGGACTGAAGACGAGAAAACTGAGACCTATACTTTCGATTTTTTCATAGACGATGCTACTCGGTTAGCGTTCGCCCATTTTTGGAATGATGCGTTTTCGCTCTATCGTGCTTTACACAAGCTCGCGCTCTTGAACGACCTAGCAATCCCGAGGCCTGCGCGGAAGCGATTGGACCGTGCTGTGAAGGAGCGTCGTTTCGCTTCACGACTGCCAGAACCTCAGCAGGAGGACATGGTATTCGGCTTTGAAGAAGTACGATTCTGGCCAGCTGACGAAGGCAGGAAAGCTGTTGACTATGTATCTCTCTCGGACGGCGAGCATCAGCAAGCACTGATCCTTGGGGCGTATGCAATGATGACGGATACCAACGCATTATTTTTACTCGACGAACCAGAGTCGCACTTCAACCCACAATGGCGGGTGAAGTTCGTTCAACGGCTGATGGAGCTAACAGGCTCGCGGGCAAACCAAGAGTTGCTTCTTACATCTCACGCGCCCTTCGTACCGTCTGATATGCCCCGAGAGCAGGTCCTGATTTTCGAGCGGGACGATGGCAAGATAATCGTCAAAGAGCCTCAAATAGAGACTTTTGGAGCCACGTTCGACCGGATTTTGGAGGCTTGCTTCAACATTCGACCGCCGATCTCAAGAATTGCGGAGGAAAGAATCAATGAAGTGCTCATGTCTGAAGATATTGGCGAGGTCGAACGCGTCCTGAGCGAACTTGGCCAGTCGGTAGAGAAGGCTTTTCTGGCAGACCATCTGCGTCGATTGAAGAATAAAAAAATCTGATGCTATTTACCTATTCGCCCCAAGCACTTGTAGAAAATTGGTTGAACCATACCATCATTCAAATCTTGAACGATGGTATGCTGCGGATAATTGGCGGGCATCAAGTCGTTGCGTGGCCTTCGGTGATACCTGTAGCCCGTCGATCAAAGTTAAAGAGCCGCACGGGGATCCGGAAACGCCTCGAAAAATTCTGGATAGAATTTATTGCTCTTAACCTAACCACTCAAGAAGCTTTGCTGGAAACGTTAAGCCAACAGTCGTGTTTACCGGATGCGCTATTTAATAATTCAACCTGCGTTGAGATTGATAGATTTCCCGACGGTATTCGAGACGCGGCAGTCGACCTGTTTAGATTTCTCTTTGAAGAGCAGCTCACTACCATAAACATTGGTAGTGAATGCCTTCGTGATGTGCATTACACTGCTATATATACAGAGTTTCCTTCGCGTGTATGCCCCTTTTGTGGTCTTGGCCATTTTAGAGCCCCAGGTGCACCTAGACATGCACTTGATCATTACATGCCCATTACAAAACATCCTTTCGTAGGGGCTGACTTTCGCAATCTACCGCCTATGTGCAGCGAATGTAACTCTGACTTTAAGAAGAATATAGATATCCTGCGAGATAAACATGGTCGAAGGCGACGTTGTGTCGACCCATACAACGGTCCAATTTTCAGGGTGAGTTTGGCGAAGAGTTCGCCCTTTGCTGGATCTGTTACAAATGGTATTCATCTACCAAAATGGAATATTCAGTTTAAAGGTGGGCCCCAAAGCGAAGCTGAAAATTGGGATCGAATTTTCAAGATTCGAGAGCGTTATGAGCGGGATGTCCTCAACGCTGAATACAGATCTTGGCTTGAGCACTTCGTGCATTGGTATGTGCGGGGGAATCATGGCGGTAATAGGGGGGATGAAATTGCCGCAGCTATTCCTGAATATATCGATACTGTCATCCAGGATGGTTTGGCTGATAAAGCCTTTTTGAAAGCAGAAGTTTTTCGCATGTTGCGTAATGAGTGTCTTAGTTATCGGCGCGGAGAAGATATGAAAGCTTTTTTAGAAGTCTTGGTTACCAACGTATAAAAATCTGCGCAGATCGCTTATCTGCAAACCACTAAAGGTTCCTGATTAATGGAGTAGGTTTTTATTTTAAAGCTATTGATTTGGCTCAAGCAAACAGCCCGCGATCGTGGGCTGATTTGGGATCACGCTGCGAGTAGATCCGCTAAAGAGATTTCATGTGCGGCGGATGCCAGATCGGAACGAGCAAGGCTTGAATGAAACGGACCGAACCGTGGTACGTCAAGTCTGGATAGAGCGTCCCCCATCCCACCCTTCTGATAGCTGACGGCAAGTATCCGCGCTCCAACAGCAACCTACTGCGCGGTAGCTTTACTCCCACTCCTCATCTAATGCAAGACCTATTGCATTCAAGGCTGCCTTTTTTTGTAAGCGCTCCATGAACCCCACAGTAAGCGTCTGCCCAACACACCTTGCGTGATCAAGCGGGCGCCCACCTGTGCAGCAGCAGTTCGGTAATCTCACTCGCACGCTGCGTCGGCAGGCGTGTAAGAACATCCTTCAAGTATGCATACGGATCATGCCCGTTGAGCCGCGCCGACTGGATCAAACTCATGATTGCCGCCGCACGTTTACCGCTGCGTAACGAGCCCGCGAACAGCCAGTTCGAGCGGTCAAGAGCCCACGGCCGAATTATTGTCAATGGGTACGGCCCCGTCATCGAGATAGCGCGTCAGCGCTATCCAGCGTTTGAGGTTGTAATCTAAGGCTTTGGCGATGGCCGATCCCTCAGGCACAAGCTGCCTCTGGGCAATCATCCATGTATGAAGCGCATCGGTGATCGGTGCCGATTTTTCCTGCCGTATTCCCTGCCGGGCACCCGGTTCTAGCTCGTGAACCTCTCGCTCAACTTCGTACAAGGCCGCGATGTAGTGCAGCGCTTTTTCGGCGATCTGGCTCTTGTTGGTCGCGTGCAAGTCGAAGAACTTTCGGCGTGCATGAGCCATGCGGCCGATCTCCGTAACGCCCCGTTCAAATCCTGTCTTGTAGCCAGCGAAGTCATCGCAGACCAGCTTGCCGTTCCAGTGGCGAAGGAAGTTTCGGGCATGTTCGCCAACGCGGCTCGGGCTGAAGTCGTAGGGATGGATAGCCAGAAACAAGAAAGCCCGCACAGGGCGGGCTTCTTGAGGTGTTTCGTAGACTGTCTGAGACAGGTCTAGATTGCTATATGGTGCACCAGGCGGGATTCGAACCCACGACCCCTGCCTTCGGAGGGCAGTACTCTATCCAGCTGAGCTACTGGTGCGACGCGGGCGCCATGATACTCATATGCATGGCGGGCGTCCATGCTGCTGATTTGCCGGTGTTTTCACACTGCTCGGCGGCTCTTGGCTACGCTGATCAGAAAAAACAGGCAAATTCGGTTTTTTCGTTCTTTTTTTCGAACAGCCTATTGTCCTTCACCCCTATCGGCCCTAGGATTCGTTTGAGATTTCAAACGCTCTTGTCTGGGTGCTGAACCGCACGTCTGTGCTTTTGTGCGTTATTTCTGTGCTTCAGCCCGGTGAATGATTTCCCTGACGGCAGCCCCCGAGGCGCCTTTTCTACAAATCTAATTCGCTCCGCGTGCGCGCGGTGCTGTTAAGGAAAGCCGACATGCAGCTTAAAGACACCCAGTTGTTCCGCCAGCAAGCCTTTATCGATGGCGCTTGGGTCGATGCGGACAATGGTCAGACAATCAAGGTTACCAACCCGGCGACGGGCGAAGTGCTGGGCACCGTGCCGAAGATGGGCGCTGCCGAAACCCGCCGGGCGATTGAAGCCGCCGACAAGGCACTGCCGGCCTGGCGTGCACTGACCGCCAAGGAGCGCGCCAACAAGCTGCGCCGCTGGTACGAATTGCTGATCGAAAACCAGGACGACCTTGGTCGCCTGATGACCCTGGAACAAGGCAAGCCACTGGCCGAAGCCAAGGGCGAAATCGTCTACGCCGCCTCGTTCATCGAATGGTTCGCCGAAGAAGCCAAGCGCATCTACGGTGACGTGATTCCCGGCCACCAACCCGACAAGCGCCTGATCGTGATCAAGCAGCCGATTGGTGTGACCGCGGCCATTACCCCGTGGAACTTCCCGGCCGCGATGATCACCCGTAAGGCCGGCCCGGCCCTGGCCGCCGGTTGCACCATGGTCATCAAGCCGGCTTCGCAAACCCCGTTCTCGGCCCTGGCCCTGGTGGAACTGGCGCACCGCGCCGGCATCCCGCAAGGCGTGTTGAGCGTGGTGACCGGCAGCGCCGGCGACATCGGTGGCGAGCTGACCAGCAACCCGATCGTGCGTAAGCTGTCCTTCACCGGCTCGACCGAGATCGGTCGCCAGTTGATGGCCGAATGTGCCAAGGACATCAAGAAAGTCTCCCTGGAACTGGGCGGCAACGCGCCGTTCATCGTGTTCGACGACGCCGACCTGGATAAGGCCGTCGAAGGCGCGATCATTTCCAAGTACCGCAACAACGGCCAGACCTGCGTCTGCGCCAACCGTCTGTACATCCAGGATTCGGTGTACGACGCGTTCGCGGAAAAACTCAAGGCGGCGGTCGCCAAGCTCAAGATCGGCAACGGCCTGGACGATGGCACCACCACCGGTCCCTTGATCGACGAGAAAGCGGTCGCCAAGGTACAAGAACACATTGCCGATGCGGTCAGCAAAGGCGCGACCGTGCTGTCGGGCGGCAAGGCGATGGAAGGCAACTTCTTCGAGCCGACCATCCTGACCAACGTACCGAAGAACGCCGCCGTGGCTAAGGAAGAAACCTTCGGCCCGCTGGCACCGCTGTTCCGCTTCAAAGACGAAGCCGAAGTGATCGCGATGTCCAACGACACCGAGTTCGGCCTGGCCTCGTACTTCTATGCCCGCGACCTGGGCCGTGTATTCCGTGTGGCCGAAGCCCTGGAATACGGCATGGTCGGCGTCAACACCGGGTTGATTTCCAACGAAGTCGCGCCATTCGGCGGCATCAAGGCTTCGGGCCTGGGCCGTGAAGGATCCAAGTACGGCATCGAGGATTACCTGGAAATCAAATACCTCTGCCTGGGTATCTGATCAGCTTCAAGCGCAAAGGGCACGAGAGCGCTGTCCCTTTGCGTGTTTCACCCGTTCTGATTCTTGTGGCCGGAACGCTGCGGCAGTCGATCATCGCATGCTGTCGCAGTTGCCTCCCTGCCATGTATTCCTTGAGCCACGCCGCCCGATGAGCGGCGAATGAGGACATTTTAATGAGCAAGACCAACGCAGACCTGATGGCCCGCCGTACCGCCGCTGTTCCACGCGGTGTTGGGCAGATTCACCCGATCTTTGCCGAGTCGGCGAAGAACGCCACGGTGACCGACGTTGAAGGTCGTGAGTTCATCGACTTCGCCGGCGGCATCGCCGTGCTGAACACCGGTCACGTGCACCCGAAAATCATCGCCGCCGTGACCGAACAGCTGAACAAGCTGACCCACACCTGCTTCCAGGTCCTGGCCTACGAGCCGTACGTGGAACTGTGTGAAAAAATCAACGCCAAGGTGCCGGGTGATTTCGCCAAGAAAACCCTGCTGGTGACCACCGGTTCGGAAGCGGTGGAAAACGCCGTGAAAATCGCCCGCGCCGCCACAGGCCGTGCCGGTGTGATCGCCTTCACCGGCGCTTACCACGGTCGCACCATGATGACCCTGGGCCTGACCGGTAAAGTCGTGCCGTACTCGGCCGGCATGGGCCTGATGCCCGGCGGCATCTTCCGCGCGCTGTACCCGAACGAACTGCACGGTGTGAGCATCGACGACTCCATCGCCAGCATCGAGCGCATCTTCAAGAACGACGCCGAACCGCGTGACATCGCGGCAATCATCATCGAGCCGGTACAGGGCGAAGGTGGTTTCTATGTAGCACCCAAGGAATTCATGCAGCGCCTGCGCGCTTTGTGCGACCAGCACGGCATCCTGCTGATCGCTGACGAAGTGCAGACCGGTGCCGGTCGTACCGGCACCTTCTTCGCCATGGAGCAGATGGGCGTTGCCGCCGACCTGACCACCTTCGCCAAATCCATCGCTGGCGGCTTCCCGTTGGCCGGTGTGTGCGGCAAGGCCGAGTACATGGATGCCATCGCGCCGGGTGGCCTGGGCGGCACCTATGCCGGTAGCCCGATCGCCTGTGCGGCGGCGCTGGCGGTGATGGAAGTGTTCGAAGAAGAACACCTGCTGGATCGCTGCAAGGCTGTGGGCGAGCGTCTGGTGGCCGGCCTCAAGGCGATCCAGAAGAAGTACCCGGTCATTGGTGACGTGCGAGCCCTGGGCGCGATGATCGCCGTGGAGCTGTTCGAAAACGGCGACTCCCACAAGCCGAACGCGGCAGCGGTAGCCCAGGTCGTGGCCAAGGCGCGTGACAAGGGTCTGATCCTGCTGTCCTGCGGCACCTACGGCAACGTTCTGCGGGTGCTGGTGCCGCTGACCGCTCCGGACGAGCAACTGGAAAAAGGCCTGGCAATCCTTGAAGAGTGCTTCTCCGAACTCTGAGTGACGGTTGTGCGCTGATCCACAAAAACCCGCCTTCTGGCGGGTTTTTTCATATTGGCGAAGCTGTCCGGCGAATTTTGAGCTGTCTGGAACGGCCACCAACGTCTAAGGTGCAAGTATGGCAAGGGAGCATGCTGCATGACTGCTGTGGATTTACCCGCTGTACCCCGTGTGTTGATCGCCGAGGCCGATCCGGCGTCCCGTGAGCTGCTTGAGCAGGTGTTGTCGGGTGTGCGCTGCGATGCCAGGGTGGACACTTGTGGCGACGGCAAAGAGGCTTTGGATTTGCTGGCGAAGCATTCCTACGACCTGGTGATCGCCGATTGGGAGCTGCCGGGGGTTGATGGCCTGGCGATTCTGCGTGGCCTTCGCCAGCAGCATCGCACGCCGCCGTTGCCGTTCATCCTGATGAGTCGGCGCAATGACAGCGCCAGCGTGCGCGAGGTCTTGCCGCTGGCGCCGACCGCGTATCTGACCAAACCCTTGAACCGGGACAACCTGACCCAGCGTTTGCAGGGGGTGTTAGTGAACGGCGGTGAAGAAACTTCCAACGATGCGCCGGTTCCGGGGCCGGCGTTGACCTTGCTCACCTTCCTGGAACGTCGGCGTGACCTGTCCGAGGGCGCGCCCTTGATGACCGATGTGCAAGTGGCGGTCAAGCGCAGCCTCAACCCCGGCGGCCTGGACCTGAAACTGCTCGAAGAAGAAATCCGCACCGACCCGCAAATTACCGCCGTGCTGATCGCGGCGGCCAACAGTGCTGCCCAGCATCAGGGCGGTGGCCCGGTGCAGACGGTGGCCCAGGCGCTGCACCAGCTTGGTTCCGGACCAAGCATGAACCTGATCCTCGCCCTGACCCTCAAACGCTGCGCCCGGCTCAGCGTCCCATGCCTGGCGGACTATGCCGAGCGTTACTGGGAGCTGTCGCTGCACACGGCCGAATACGCCCGGACGATGGCGCGCTTGCTGGACCTGGAGCAGGAGCGCTGCTATTGCGCCGGCTTGTTGCATCGCCTGGGCGACCTGGCGTTGCTGCGCTGCCTGGAAGAGTGGAAACAGGCCGGTGGCGAGCTGGACGAGCCGGAGGAAGTCGGCGACTCGCTGGACATGTTCGGCGCCAGTTTCGGCTCGGCGTTACGTGCCCGCTGGCGTCTGCCGTTGGAGCTGCGGGAGTTGATCGCGGCGGTCTATAACTTGGGGGGCGGGGTGTATTCCCGTGAAGCCTTGGTGATGAACATGGCAGCGCAGATGGCGCATCTGCCCGCGCATGAGGGTCTTGAAGAACTGGCCCGTGGCCGCACGGCGCGGCTGCTGAAGATCGGCTTGCCGGAGTTGACACGGTTGCGCCGCAAATAAAGCCACTGCCCAGCCCTGTGGGAGCGAGCTTGCTCGCGATGGTGGCAGTCCAGACAGGCCAGAACCTGTGGCGAGGGAGCTTGCTCCCGCTGGCCTGCGCAGCAGGCCCTCAGCATGCTTACAGGCAGAACACGTTGTTCGGTTTTGCGACTGCTGCGCAGCCGAGCGGGAGCAAGCTCCCTCGCCACAGGGGATTGTCGGTGGCTCGGAATTTCGCATCCGCCTCGAAACCAGAGCTGTGGGAGCGGCATGACTGGGCTCAACAGCACTGCGATTGGCGTCAAGCCGCGATGATGCGGTTCTTCCCTTTGCGCTTGGCTTCGTACATGGCTGCGTCGGCGCGGGCGAACAGGCTGTCGAGGGACTGGTCTTCGGGGGTAATGCCGGTCAGGCCCTGGCTGACGGTAATGCCGAAACTCTGTTCACCGCAGCGGAACATCAGGCGCTGGATTTCCCGTTGCAACCGCTCGGCCACTTGCAGCGCCATGTCCGGGGGGCAGCCGGGGAACACCGCGGCGAACTCTTCGCCGCCGATCCGCCCGAACAGGTCACCGCGCCGGAGCACGGACCGCCCGCTTTCGGCGATTCTCTGCAACACGGTATCGCCTTCCTGATGGCCGTAGGTGTCGTTGATCACCTTGAAGTCATCGATGTCCAGCAACAGGAACGCCATGGGCATACCTTGTAGCCGTGCCTGCTCGAACTCGCGGTGGGCGCATTCGAAGAAATGCCGACGATTGCTGCTTTGGGTCAGCACGTCGGTGGTCGCCAAGCGCTGCAGTTCGCTTTCCAGCAGCTTCTTTTCGGTGATGTCTTCGGCAATGCCCACCACAATCACCGGTTGCCCTGGCTCGGCCTTGCGGTTGATGAAGCATTTGTCGCTCAGCCAGCGGATTTGGCCGTTGCCGGCAATGATGCGGTATTCACGGTCTTCGACGGCGCCTTTGACCAAAACCTCGGCCAGGCTGCGCTCGGCGTACTCCAGGTCGTCGGGGTAAATGGCGTCGCGCCATTCGTTGAAGTCAGCCAGGACCAGGCCGGCGGGGCGGCCGAAGATCCGCTCGTAGGCGGGGCTGACATACAGCACCTGTCGGGTTTCCCAGTTGAACGCCCACAGCACGGCATTGACGCTGACCAGCAACGAGCTGAACAGCTGCTCACGCTCGCTCAGGCGCGCCACTTCGCCTTGGGCATGCATCAGCGCCATGAGCGTCTGGGCTGCCTCGGGCCAATGAGGTAGGGAGTAATCCTGTAGGTTCTTGTCGACCATCGGCACAAATCTCAAAGAGCATGCACTGCTATTGGTTCGCACGCGCTTTCTCCAAAACCCGCCTGGATGGCGAAGTGCTCTTTGAGATAGGAGATTTGGGGCGAAGTTCCTTTTCAGGCGACGAAGGGCGTGGGGATTTAGCGAGTCAGGTGCCAAGTGTTGGACCTGTGGCGAGGGAGCTTGCTCCCGCTTGAGCGCGAAGCGCTCACAAGAAAGAGAGGGCTGCTGCGCAGCCCAGCGGGAGCAAGCTCCCTCGCCACAAAAAAGCCCTTGTCCACAGTGCTGGCGTTGCCTGGTCAGGCCGTGGCAGGCCGTAGCGAGTAGGTCTTGAGTTGGTCGGCAAACTCGCGCAGGGACTGGATGCCGCTAGCCTCGGCCTCGTGGACCCATTCCTTGATGGCGGCGAGCATGTCGTGGCCGTTGCTGCTGGTCTTGACCCAGATCTGCTGCAAGGCCAGGCGTTTCTCGTAGATCAC
Organism: Pseudomonas sp. NFACC05-1; assembly: GCF_900100135.1. Classification (NCBI taxonomy): domain Bacteria; kingdom Pseudomonadati; phylum Pseudomonadota; class Gammaproteobacteria; order Pseudomonadales; family Pseudomonadaceae; genus Pseudomonas; species Pseudomonas sp. NFACC05-1. Next base: position 39,136 of record NZ_FMTR01000036.1, read on the forward strand.
CTTCAGCGCCTGGCTGTGTTCGAGCATGTTCTGGATGCGCACGTGGTGACGCTCGTCCAGCAGGCTGGTTTCCCGCGACAGCAGGCGTTTGGCCCTGTGGAACTGGTGACGCACCGAGTGATCGACCTTTTCCAGTTCCTGCTTCACCAGTGGCGCGATGACCAGCCGGCGGTACTGCGCCATGATCTGGAAACGGTTGTTGAGAATCGCCATGGCCGTGTCCATGTCCAGGTGGCCCTTGCCTTCGACCCGGTGGGCGATCGGCGCAACCCGCTGGACCTTGGCCAGGCGCAGGATACTGAACACCCGTATCCAGGCCCAGCCCAGGTCGAACTCCCATTTGCGTACCGACAGCTTGGCCGAGTTGGGGTAGGTGTGGTGGTTGTTGTGCAGTTCTTCGCCGCCGATCAGGATGCCCCAGGGCACCAGGTTGGTCGCCGCGTCGCGGCATTCGAAGTTGCGGTAGCCCACGGCATGGCCCAGGCCATTGACCACGCCAGCGGCCCAGACGGGGATCCACATCATCTGGATGGCCCAGATAGTGATGCCGATGGTACCGAACAACAGCAGGTCGATGATGCCCATGATCGCCACGCCCAGCAGCGGGAAGCGGCTGTAGAGGTTGCGCTCGATCCAGTCGTCGGGGCAGTTCTTGCCGTAGATGCGCAGGGTTTCCGGGTTTTCCGCCTCGGCGCGATACAGCTCGGCGCCTTTGCGCAGCACGGTGGACAAGCCCTTGATGACCGGACTGTGAGGGTCATCCTCGGTTTCGCATTTGGCGTGATGCTTGCGGTGGATGGCGGTCCACTCACGGGTGTTCTGTGCCGTGGTCAGCCACAGCCAGAAGCGGAAGAAATGTTTGAGGCCGGCATTGAGCTCCAGGGAGCGGTGCGCCGAATAACGGTGCAGGTAGACCGTGACGGCAATGATCGTGACGTGGGTCATCAGCAGGGTGACTGCCACCAGTGACCAGGCCGACAAGCCAAGAAAACCTTCGTACCACATAGGCTGTAGGGCCCTCGATAAAGATAGAAACAGCCGTTGCATTATCACCGGCCCTACAGATAAAACCAGTCGGCCTTTCAGATAAGAGTGGCTGAATGTTTCTTCCTCTATAATCCCCACCTCTCTGTAGGGACATGGATGGCCGAATGCCTGCTTATCAACGCAGTGCCATGCGCGTAGCGCTGCTTTACCTCGTGTTGTCAGTCGTCTGGCTGCAGCTGATTGGTTATTTATTGAGCAGTTTCTTCGATCAATTCGCTGACAGACAACGCTGGCTGCTGATCAACGGCTATGCCTGGGTCCTGCTCAGCGCCGGGTTGATCTTCTTGGCGCGGGCGCGGATCTCGCGATTTTTCGCCAAGGGTGAGCACGGCGCCGATCGCGAGCGTCTGCGCCAGGCTGCCGCCGTCTTCGATTGCACCCGCGAAGGGGTGTTGGTGACCGACCGCAACGGCCTGATTGTGCACGTGAACCGGGCCTTCATGGCGATCACTGGTTATGTGCGGGATGAAGTGCTGGGCCAGCGCCCCAGCCTGTTCAAGTCCGGTCGTCATGGGGCGGAATTCTATCGCGACATGTTTACCTCCCTGGACAGCCAGGGGGAGTGGAGCGGCGAGATCTGGAATCGGCGTAAAAGCGGTGAGATCTACCCGCAATGGCAGACGATCCGCGTCATTCGCGACGACAGCGGCGAGGTCAGCCATTATGTCGCGGTGTTTTCTGACATCAGTGCCATCAAGGATTCCGAGCACGAACTGGCCTACCTGGCCCATCACGACCCGCTGACCGGCTTGCCCAACCGCCTGCTGTTTTCCGATCGTACCGAGCAGGCCCTGGCGTCGGCGCAGTTGCACAAGCGTGGCTGTGCCCTGTTGCTGCTGGACCTGGATCACTTCAAGAACATCAATGACAGCCTGGGTCACAACGTAGGCGATGAGTTGCTCAAAGGCGTGGCCGAGCGGTTTCGCGGGCTTTTTGCGCCGGGCGTGACCCTGGCCCGGCTGGGGGGCGACGAATTTGCGGTGCTGGTGGAAAACTGCTCGCAGCCAGGCCAGGCAGCGGCGCTGGCCCGGCGCATCCTAGACGCCTTGAAAGAGCCCCTGCGGTTCGATGACCATGCATTGTTCATCAATGCCAGCATCGGCATCAGCCTGTTTCCCGGCGATGCCCTGAGCGCCGGGCAGCTGCTGCGCAATGCCGATTCGGCGTTGTTCAAGGCCAAGAGCGCCGGACGCGACGGCTACGCCTTGTACACCGAAGAACTCACCGCCCACGCCCAGCAGCGGGTCGAGATTGCCTTCGAATTGCGGCGCGCGCTGCAGCAACAGGAGTTGCGCGTTCACTACCAGCCGGTCCACGACTTGGCGACCAGTCGTCTGATCGGTGTCGAGGCGCTGGTGCGATGGGAGCATCCCACGCGTGGATTGGTGTCGCCGGCCGAGTTCATTCCCATTGCTGAACGTACCGGCCTGATTGCCCAGGTCGATGCCTGGGTCATGGACCAGGCCTGCCGGCAAATGTGCCAGTGGCAGCAGGCCGGCGTGGCGCTGTCGTTTGTCGCCGTCAACGTATCGAGTCGGTTGTTTGCGCGTCGCGAGTTGTATGACCAGGTCGCGCAGGTGTTGCACGACACGGGCCTGGATCCGGGTTGCCTGGAGCTGGAAGTGACGGAAAGCGCGGTGATGGATGACCCGGAGGTGGCGCTGGAGCAGATGCATCGCCTGCGGGAGCTGGGCGTGCGCTTGGCTATCGACGATTTCGGCACGGGCTATTCGTCGTTGCTGCGGCTTAAGCGTTTGCCGGTGCAGAAGCTGAAGATCGATCAGGGTTTTGTCGCGGGGTTACCGTGGGATGAGGATGACGCGGCGATCGTCCGGGTGATCATCGCCCTGGCCCACAGCATGGGCATGCAAGTGCACGCCGAGGGCATCGAGCAGCGTGAGCAGGCGGCATTTTTGCTGGGACAGGCGTGTGAGCTGGGGCAGGGCTACTGGTTTGGCCGGCCCGTGGCGGCGGCGCAGTTGGATTGGCACTGTGCGCCGGTCATTGCTTGATCGTCAGTGGTATTGGTGTTGATCGGGTACATATCCGTTGCTGCGGTAACGGCCACTTAGGGTTCCGCCCTGACGGCGGCTCACTTTTGAGAAGCCCGGAAGCCGGCCCAGTCAAAAGTAAGCAAAACGCTTTTGCCCCACCACTCGGTGCCTCGCCTAGGCTCGGCATGCCCTCTCTCCGGCATTGCTCCGTGGGCCGCCGCGAAGGGCCATCCATGGCCCAGCGCGGCTACCTCGGCATCCATGCCGAGGTGCCCACTACGCAATGCCTGCGTTCGGCCATCGTGGTTAACGGGGCGCCCGAGATCAACGTCCACCGCGAGGCGGCCTAGTAGCCGACCTGGCTCTGGGTGAGACCGCGTTTCCCCTGTGGGAGCGGGCTTGCTCGCGAAGGCGTCGGTTCAGCTTGCATCCAAGCTATGTGCTACCCCTTGGCCCCAGACGCCGCCATCTCCTTGGTTTCCAAATGA
>NZ_FMTR01000046.1:0-14943 GCF_900100135.1 Pseudomonas sp. NFACC05-1
CGCTCCGGTTACCGAGCGCAGTGGCAAGAAGAAAATCGTTCGCTGGCGCTATCAATGTTCAACCTTTTTGCGCCAGACATTTGTCGAGTGGGCTGCCCACAGCATCAATCAATCGGTATGGGCAGGGGCGTACTATCGCCAGCAGAAGGCCAAAGGCTGCTCTCATCAAGCAGCCCTGAGGGCACTGGCTTTTAAATGGATCAGGATCGTTTATCGGTGCTGGAATGCTGGATCCCAGTATGACGAGAGCGTCTATTTACAAGCCTTGGCCCGCCACGACTCGCCTTTGATAAGAGCACCGGAGGCAACGAAAGCATGTTGACGGAAGAGCTCAGAGCGTGAAGCAGCCCCAAAATCTGGCAACTCGGTATGTCAGGTTAATTGAGGTTGTTTTTTTGAGGGGCTGCTGCGCAGCCCAACGGGGATAAATCCCCTCACCACAAAAGCAGGTTATTTGTGCATCAGTGGATCAGGCGCTGATGGCCAACCCATGCCGCCGATGATGCACGCTCAACTGATCCTTGATCAGCCGCAACACCTTGGCCTCGTGCTCATGAATGAAGAAGTGCCCACCGGCCAGCATGTCCACCGAAAAGCTGCCCGTGGTTTCCCGGCGCCAGCCAATCAGTTGCTCCGTGGTGGCCTTGTCGGCGGTGCCACCGAGCACATGCACCGGGCAGTTGAGCGGCGGTCGGATTCGCGGCTGGAAACGTCCGCACAGCAGGAAGTCGGCTCGCAGGACCGGCAAGGTCAGGGCCATCAGCTCTTCGTTGGCCAATATTTCCTCGCTGGTACCGTTGAGGGTGCGCAGTTGCTCGATCAGTTCAGCGTCGGTTTTCGGTTCGGCGAAACCGCGGTCGTAGTCGGCCCGCATCGTCGGTGCCGCGGTGCCGGACGCAAACAGCGCCACCGGTTCCGGGCAGCCGAGCTCACGCAGGGCATGGCCGATCTCGCAGGCCAGCAGCGCGCCCAGGCTGTGACCGAACAAGGCGTAAGGGGCCTGGAGCGTCGCGGACAACTCTCGCGCCAGTTGCATCGCCAACGGCCCCATGTCGGTGTGCAGCGGCTCGTCGAAGCGCGCCCCGCGCCCCGGCAGTTCCACCGGTTGCACATGCAGCCACTGCGGCAATGTGCGCCGCCAACGGCTGTACACCATCGCGCTGGCGCCGGAATAAGGCAGGCACAGCAGGGTCAGTTGGGTCACTGCGGTTTTCTCCGATCGGTCGTGTAGGGAAGATAACGAAATCGTAACCTACAGAATTAGTCAAAACCGTTACGTTCGCTACATCGTCTTCGCCCGACCTTATACTGGCGGCACCTCGACTCACTGCGCCGCACAGGAGAACGCCATGGGCTGGTCCGCCAAGCAATATGTCACCTTCGAACAGGAACGCACCCGTCCGTCCCGGGACCTGCTCGCCGCCATTCCCCCCACACAGGCCCGCTCAGTGATCGACCTGGGGTGTGGCCCGGGCAATTCCACCGAACTGTTGGTGGAACATTTCAGCGGCGCCACGGTGCGCGGCCTGGACAGTTCCAGCGACATGGTCGAGGCCGCACGCAAACGCCTGCCCGCCGTGGCGTTCGACACCGGCGACATCAGCCAATGGGATGAACCCGGGCCGTTCGACGTGATCTTCGCCAACGCCGTGCTGCAATGGCTGCCCGACCACGCCACCCTGCTGCCCTCGCTGGTGGGCAAACTCGCCCCCGGTGGCAGCCTGGCGATCCAGATGCCCGACACCCTGCACCAGCCCTCCCACCGCCTGATGCGGGAAATCGCCGCCAACGGCCCGTGGGCCAGTCAACTGGCCGGGGCGGCTGATTCACGGACCGAGGTAGAGGACGCCAGCACCTATTACGCGATTCTCAAGCCCCACTGCAGCCGCGTCGATGTGTGGCGCACCACCTACCATCACCCCTTGGCCGGTGGCGCCGCAGGCGTGGTGGAGTGGTTCAAGGGCAGCGGCTTGCGCCCGTTTCTCGAACCGCTGGATGAGGCGCAACGCGAGCAGTATCTGGCGCAGTACCTCAAGGCGATCGAACAGGCTTATCCCGCCCTGGACGATGGCACCGTGCTGCTGCCATTTCCCCGGGTGTTCATGGTCGCGACGCGCTAGGGCGACGGTCGATGACGCAGCGATGGGGGCTAAATTTCTGCTCCAGGCCCTCGTTACCTGCTAAGACCAAAAACCCGCAAGAGTGACCGCCGTGGACCTGCAAACCATCCTGGGCAAGCTGTTCGCCAATGCCGGCGCCGTTGGTATCGAAGGCGTCTTCCAATTCGTGTTCGGCCCGCACCAGGTGTACTGGTCCGAGGTCAAGGCCAGCAGTCGCACCCAGGCGGGCCGCCACAGCAGCCCCGACGTCACCATCGAGGTGGCGGAAAAGGACTTCCTCGGGATCATGGCCGGCATGGCCAATGTCGAGGAACTGTTCGCCAGCGGGCGCCTGAAGATCGGCGGCAACATGGGCCTGGCGACGTTGCTGCCGCAGATCATCGACCATGCCCGGCATGGCGGTGGCGTGGTGGAAAAGGTCGACATGAACAAGCGCTACCCCACCCCGGCGCGCTTCAGCGAAAAACTCACCGCCAGCCTGCCCACTCAACGCAGTGTGGAACGACGACCGCGCAGTGAGCTATCGGTGCAGGAGTTTCAAGCACGCTACCTGCCCCATGGCATCCCGCTGGTCATCAGCGATGCCCTGCAGGACTGGCCGTTGTTCAAGCTCAGCCGCGAACAATCCCTGGTGCACTTTGCCGAACTGCAAGGCATCACCCGCCACGGCGACTACGTGAAGAAAACCTTCTCTACCGAACGGGACTTCCGCTCCACGTCCATGGCCGACTTCATCGCCTCCCTGGACAGCCCGGCGACCAAGGGCGCCGACGGCGAACCACCGGCCTACATGGGCAACAACATCCTGCCGGCGCAATTGATGGAGCAGATCCAATACCCGCCCTATTTCGACCCGTCGCTGTTCATCCCACCGCGCATCTGGATCGGCCCCAAGGGCACCCTGACGCCGCTGCACCGCGACGACACCGACAACCTGTTCGCCCAGGTCTGGGGCCAGAAAACCTTCACCCTCGCCGCGCCTCACCACCGCGAGGCCCTGGGCACCTGGTCCACGGCGCCCCAAGGTGGGCTGGACGGCTGTGATTTCAACCCGGACGCGCCGGACTACCAACGCTTCCCCCACGCTCGCGACGTGACCTTCCTGCGCGTGACATTGGAGGCTGGGGATTTGCTGTTTTTGCCGGAAGGCTGGTTCCATCAGGTGGAGTCAGTGTCCACGTCGTTGTCGGTAAATTTCTGGGTGAATTCGGGGCGGGGTTGGTAGCGGTCAAACACTACTTGTGTGAACACAGACCTGTGGCGAGGGAGCTTGCTCCCGCTGGGCTGCGCAGCAGGCCCTCCAAAGGTAATCTCAATCTACCTGAATGATCGAGGTGTCAGGTTTTGGGGCTGCTTCGCAGCCCAGCGGGAGCAAGCTCCCTCGCCACAGGTTTAGCGTCCGTACGTGGCTGAAGTGTGAAGATCGCTTCACCCAAGTGAACTCCAACCACCTCACACCAGTCAGCAGGTAAAGCCCTCCACTCAAGGTGCTAAGCCCATGCAGATATCCCTCGCCCGACAGGTTGCCCTAGTCACCGGTGCCAGCTCCGGCATTGGCGCAGGCGCGGCCAGGGCCTTGGCAGACGCGGGTGCCGCGGTGGTACTCAACTACCACTCCAGCGAAGGCCCGGCGCAAGACCTGGCCCGTGAAATCAACGCCAACGGCGGCCGCGCCATCGCCGTCGGGGCCGATGTGTCGAAAGAGCCGGACGTCGAGCGGCTGTTCGCCCAGACCCTCGAAGCGTTTGGCGCGCTGGATATCCTGGTCGCCAACTCCGGCCTGCAAAAAGACGCCGCCACCGTCGACATGCGCCTGGAAGACTGGAACACCGTGATCGGCACCAACCTCACCGGCCAGTTCCTCTGCGCTCGCGCCGCCCTGCGGATTTTCACCCGCCAGGGCATTCGCCAGGGCGTGTCCCGGGCCGCCGGCAAGATCATCCACATGAGCTCGGTGCACCAGCGCATTCCCTGGGCGGGCCACGCCAATTACGCCGCGTCCAAGGGCGGGGTCGATCTGCTGATGCAGAGCCTGGCCCAGGAAACCAGCCACCAACGCATCCGCATCAACAGCATCGCCCCCGGCGCCATCCGCACGCCCATCAACCATGACGCCACCGAGGGCGAGCAGGAACAGAAACTGCTGGAGCTGATTCCTTACGGTCGCGTCGGCGATGTGGAGGACGTCGCCAACGCGGTGGTCTGGTTGGCCTCGGACCTGTCCGATTATGTGGTGGGCACCACGCTGTTCATCGATGGTGGGATGAGCCTTTATCCGGGGTTTCGCGGCAATGGCTGATCATGACGAACCGCAAAGCCCCATCGAGAACCACGGCATCATCGGCGACATGCGCAGCGCCGCGCTGGTCAATGACCAAGGCAGCATAGATTTTTTCTGCTGGCCGGAATTCGACAGCCCATCGATCTTCTGTGCGCTGCTGGATACGCCCGAAGCGGGCATTTTCCAATTGGCCCCGGACCTGCCGAATGCCCGCCGCCAGCAGATCTACCTGCCCGACACCAACGTGCTGCAAACCCGCTGGCTGAGCGACGGCGCCGTGGTGGAAGTCACCGACCTGCTGCCCATCGGTGACAGCGAGGATGATTTACCGGTGCTGATGCGCAAAGTGCACATGACCGTCGGCAGCGCGACGTTTCGCATGCGCTGCGCCGTACGGCATGACTACGCCCGGGCCGCCACCACTGGGCGCCAGGACGCTGCCCACATCTGTTTCGAGGCGCCAGGGCAACCGAGCCTGCGCTTATGCTCCGACCAGCCCATGACGCTGGACGGCAATGCGGCGGTGGCCGAGTTCACCCTGGCGCAGGGCCAGAGCGCCGAATTCCTGCTGGGTGGCATCGACGACCCGCGCCTTCAGGACGATGTCAGCGCGATTTGCCTGGAACGCACCCTGGCGTTCTGGCGCGGCTGGATCGGCCAGTCCACCTACCGCGGACGCTGGCGGGAAGTGGTCAACCGCTCGGCCCTGGCGCTGAAGCTGCTGACCTCGCGCAAACACGGCGCCATCCTCGCCGCCGCCACCTTCGGCCTGCCAGAAACCCGCGGCGGCGAACGCAACTGGGATTATCGCTACACCTGGATCCGCGACTCTTCCTTTACCGTCTATGCGTTCATGCGCCTGGGCTTCGTCGAAGAAGCCAACGCCTACATGCGCTGGCTGCGCGGCCGGGTCAGTGACTGCTGTGATCAACCGACCAAACTCAATATTCTCTACGGTCTGGACGGCAGGCTGGAACTGCCGGAAACCGAGCTGCCGCACCTGAGCGGCTTTGGCAACGCCCGACCGGTGCGCATCGGCAACCTGGCCTACAAACAGGTGCAGTTGGACATTTTCGGCGAGCTGATGGACGCGGTGTACCTGGTCAACAAATACGGCGAAGCGATCTCCCATCAAGGCTGGAAACACACCGTCGACGTGGTCGATCAAGTGTGCAAGGTCTGGCAGGACAAGGATGTGGGTATCTGGGAAATGCGCGGCGACAAACAGCATTTCCTGCATTCGCGGCTGATGTGCTGGGTCGCGGTGGATCGCGCCATCCGTCTGGCCGAAAAACGCTCCCTGCCCGCCCCATTCGCCCGCTGGGACGAAACGCGCCAGGCCATCTACCAGGACATCTGGACGAACTTCTGGAACGACGAACACCAGCACTTCATCCAGCGCCTGGGCAGCACCGCCCTGGACGGCTCGATGCTGTTGATGCCGCTGGTGCGCTTCGTCAGCGCCCGCGACCCGCGCTGGCTCTCGACACTCGATGCCATCGAAAAAAACCTGGTGCGCGATGGCATGGTCTATCGCTACCGCAACGACGACAGCCCCATCGACGGCCTCCGCGGCATCGAAGGCTCATTCGCGGCCTGCTCGTTCTGGTACGTCGAATGCCTGGCCCGCGCCGGCCGCGTGGAAAAAGCCCAGCTGGAATTCGAACAACTGCTGCGCTACGCCAACCCGCTAGGGCTGTACGCTGAAGAATTCGACAGCCACGGCTACCACTTGGGCAACACGCCCCAAGCCCTGACCCACCTGGCACTGATCAGCGCGGCGAGCTTCCTGGATCGCAAATTGAGTGGGGAGAAGACTCATTGGCAGCCGTGAACTGAGTAGCCCTTCAGACTGAGCACAGTCCCTGTGGCGAGGGAGCTTGCTCCCGCTCGACTGCGCAGCAGGCGCAAAATCTTCCAGCCTCCAAAGAATCAGCGTCTGGTATGGGGGTCGCTTCGCAACCCAGCGGGAGCAAGCTCCCTCGCCACAGGGAAAGCGGTGCGCTGGCTATCGCGTTGAGTCGGCCAATTCGATGTCATCCAAAGCTCGATTGGCCAGCAACTTGGCCAGCTCGATCAACTGCTGAATACCCAACGCCACATGCCGCCGCGACCCTTCCAGCTCGAACGCCAGATCACTGACCATGGCATCGGCCGAGGCCAGGGTTTCGCTGAGGCTGGTCAGCACCGATTCGGGGTTTAGCCCGGGGACCACGGTGAAAACCTGGCCGTCCTGGGTATCGGGTTTGGTTGGGGTGGGAGACAGGTGAATGTTCAGCGCCCGGTCGGCGGCTTCGCGGAGTTTTTTTGTGTCGAGGGTGGCGTAGGCAGAAAGGTCTTCGGCGCGTGGAGGGTTGGGGGTGATCTTGACCATGATATGAATCTCCATTCGAAAGTGGAGTTCACCATTTCCGCGACCAAGCAGAAGGGTGGCGAACTGTACGCAGGTTGGTCGACCAGGGAATGGAAACCCGGCAGGGCCCGAAGCCCTCCCACGCACAGTCAGCCATAAAGCAGACAGCCGCTCGCGCGGCACCGTGCGCCATTCTAAACCCGGGCGACCAAACCCGGTCGCTGATTTTGCAGCGACGAGCAAAGCCTATCCCCGCCCCTTCCGAACCGGCAACCGACACGACTCGTCAGAAAATTCCGGTTCACCTAATTTTTTGTAGGAACACCGCACCACTGTGGTGGGGAATTTATCTGTGGCGAGGGGATTTATCCCCGCTGGGCTGCGCAGCAGCCCCTCAAAAGAACAACCTCAATTAACCTGACATACCGAGTTGCCAGATTTTGGGGCTGCTTCGCAGCCCAGCGGGGATAAATCCCCTCGCCACAGAAGCAATCACCGCAATTCGCCCATTTATCGTTACGCCCCCTTTCGAGTTGCCAGCCCCGCCAACCCCTCCTAAGATCGATGCTCACGGGTGCAGCGGAGCTGCCCGATAAAAACCCGACTCAAGGACCTGACATGACCCATATCAAACGCCCCATCACCACCCCACCCCGAACAGGCCTGACCCGCGAAGACCTCTGGGAAGGCCAGGACCGGGGCTTGATCAAATGCTGGGAAATCGGCCGCGACCGCGCGATGAAGTTTCCCGAACTGGCGCAACGCTGCCTGGAGGGTGAGTTGCCGGTACTGGGCTGGAAAGGTGGCGTCAGCCGCAGCCTGAAGAAAAACGAAAAATTCGGCTGTCTCAAGTATCTCGCCCAATGGCAGGGCCTGCGCGGTGAAGACCTGGACATCGACTTGACCCAGGAGCGCACCCTGACCTGCTCCAGCACGAACATGATCGTGACGTTCACGCCGGATCGGGCCAAATACGTGAACCAGGAACCCGCCTGACCGCAACCGAGCAATGCCGGAGGCCAACATGAACCTCGATCCCAAGGTCAACTTCGCAGTGACGCCGCTGTTGCGCATTGCCTACGAAGAACAGGGTCCCGCCAGCGGCGAGCCAGTCATCCTGCTGCACGGTTTTCCTTACGACCCCAGGGCTTTCGATGAAATCGCACCCGCCTTGGCCGAGCGTGGATATTGGGTCATCGTGCCCTACCTGCGCGGCTACGGCCCGACCCGGTTCAACAACCCGGACATCATGCGTTCCGGCCAGCAAGCCGCGCTGGCCCAGGACCTGCTGGACCTGATGCACGCACTCTCCATCCCCCAGGCGGCGCTGTGCGGCTACGACTGGGGCGGTCGGGCGGCGTGTATCGTCGCGGCGCTGTGGCCCGAGCGCGTTCGCTGCCTGGTGACCGGCGACGGCTACAACCTGCAGGACATTCCACGTTCCACGCAGCCGCTGGACCCGGAAACCGAACATCGCCTGTGGTACCAGTACTATTTCCACACGGCGCGGGGTGTCGAGGGCCTGACCCGGAACCGACGTGAACTGTGTGAATTGCTCTGGCGCCTGTGGTCACCGACCTGGAAACATGGCACCGAACGGTATCCCGCCAGTGCTGTGTCGTTCGACAACCCGGACTTCGTCGACGTGGTAATCCACTCCTACCGTCATCGATTCATGTACGCACCGGGCGACCCGACGCTGGAGTGGATGGAGGAACGGCTGGCGGCACAACCGGCCATCAGCGTGCCGAGCATTTCCCTGTGCGGTGCCGACGACGGCGTGGGGCCCGCGTCGGAACACGACGAAGACGTCGAGCATTTCACGGGTTTCTATGAGCGCCGAGTGCTGCCCGGTGTTGGCCATAACATTCCCCAGGAAGCCCCCGAGGCCACGCTCAAGGCATTGCTGGATCTGCTTGAGGGCTGACGGCGAACCGCTCGCGATAGGCCTGGGGTGTCACGCCCATGGCCCGCAGGAAACTGCGACGCAGGGTTTCTTCGCTGCCGAAGCCACATTGCACCGCCACCCGCTTGATCGACACAGCGGTGTCGGACAACAGGCGGCGAGCGGTTTCCACGCGAATCAACTCCACCGCCCGCGCCGGGGTCTGGCCGGTCTCGGCGCGGTAGTGCCGCACAAAGCTGCGTTCGCTCATACCGACCTCGGCGGCCAGGCTCGACAGGCTCAGGTCACGGGTGAGGTTCTCGGCGATCCAGGCATGCAGGTCATCAAACCGACTGCCCTGCTTTTGTAGCGACAAGGTCACGCTGAACTGCGATTGCCCACCGGGACGCTTGAGGAACACCACCAGGTGCCGGGCGACCTCCAGCGCCACCGCACGGCCCAGGTCCTCCTCCACCAGCGCCAGGGCCAGGTCGATGCCGGCCGTGACCCCGGCCGAGGTCCAGACCGGGCCGTCGTTGATGAAAATCGGGTTGGGTTCCACCCGCAATTGCGGATGTTGCTCGGCCAGTTGTTCGCAGCGGGTCCAGTGCGTCACCACGCGCCGTCCGTCCAGCCAGCCGCTGGCGGCCAACAGGAACGCCCCGGTGCACACCGACGCCACCCTTCGCGAACGCAGGCCGTGCTCCTTGACCCAGGCCACCAGCGCCGGATCCTTCGCCGCTTCGTACACGCCCCAGCCACCGGCGATCAACAGCGTGTCGCTGCCTTCACTCGGCAGCGGCTCGGCCATCAGCGCCAAGCCTGCCGAGGACATCACCGCGCCACCGCCTACGGCGATGACCGTCGGCGTGTACGGCAGCGGCAGGCCTTGCTGGCGGGCCAGGTCGTTGGCCGATGCGAAGACCTGCAAGGGCCCGGTGACATCCAGCACTTGCACGTTGGCGAAGGCCAGGACATGAACGGTTTTCGGAGCGTTGGGCATATTGGCGTGATTCGTGGGCTTATTGGCGTATACGCCAGAGCCTACGGATCTAAAGTAAAACCGTCCACCCCTCGGGCATCATCCAAAGGAGCACGCGACATGACGCTGCAGATCGGTTTGCTGTTATTCCCCCAAGTCCAGCAGTTGGACCTGACCGGCCCTTATGACGTACTGGCCTCATTGCCAGACGTGAAGGTCCATCTGGTCTGGAAGGACCTGGCGCCGGTCACTGCCAGCACCGGGCTGGTGTTGCTGCCCACCACCACGTTCGAGGACTGCCCGAAGCTCGACGTGATCTGCGTTCCCGGCGGGACCGGCGTCGGGCCGCTGATGGAAGACGAACAGACACTGGCCTTCATCAAGCGGCAGGCCGCCGAGGCGAAATACATCACGTCCGTGTGCACCGGTTCGCTGGTGCTCGGTGCCGCGGGCCTGTTGCAAGGAAAGCGCGCCACCACCCATTGGGCCTATCACAGTCTGCTGCAAACCCTGGGCGCGACGCCGATCAAGGAGCGCGTGGTCCGCGACGGCAACCTGCTCACCGGTGGCGGCATCACGGCCGGGATCGACTTTGCCTTGACGCTGGCGGCCGAACTGTTCGATCAGGACACCGCCGAGCTGGTCCAGCTGCAACTCGAATACGCCCCTGCCCCGCCGTTCAACGCCGGCAGCCCGGACACCGCGCCGACGCGCGTGCTGGAAGAAGCGAACCGGCGTGCGGCCGAGTCGTTCCGGGTGCGCTCGCAAATCACCCAGCGTGCTGCGGCGCGCTTGGAACGGGCGTAACGATCAGTCCCGATGGAAATGAAATCCGTGGTGAGGGGGAGTTGTCCCCTCACCGCAAAGGTTATCGGTTCATCATCCCTCCTGGCGATACAACACCATCCCCGCGTGGTAGAGCACGCCTTCACGAAAATCCCCATCGGCGGTGAAACCGGTGTCGTCGTGGTATTCGATATGGTCATCCTGCAGCCAGTAGTCGCCCTGATATGCGCTCTCACGTGCACCTCGCGCTTCGTCATAGCGTCCGCCCGGCAGAAGCCGATGGCGAATCATGCCATCAGCCGTCACCCATAGGCCGACGAATTTATCCTGGTCTCCAAATGCCTTTCTCATGGGACATCTCCTCCTGTCGGTCAAGTCGATCAGAATGGACTGGCGGTGGGCCGCACGATCAATTCGCTGACGTCTACGTCCGCTGGTTGTTCGATGGCGTAGGCGATTGCCCGGGCGATGGCTTCGGCCGGAATGGCGATCCTGCGGAACTCGCGCATTTCGGCACGTCCACCTTCATCGGAAATGCTCTCGGCCAGTTCCGATTCGGTCACGCCGGGGGAAATTACCGTCACGCGCACATCCCCTCCGACCTCCTGGCGCAAGCCCTCGGAAATCGCCCGCACGGCAAACTTGGTGGCGCAATACACGGCGGCAGTCGGGCTGACGGTGTAGGCACCGATCGACGCGATGTTGATGAACTGCCCGCTGCGCTGGCGCTGCATCAGCGGCAGGCCGGCGGCAATGCCGTGGAGCACGCCACGGATGTTGACGTCGATCATGCGGTCCCACTCCTCGACTTTCAGCGCCTCGAGCTTGGAGAGCGGCATGACCCCGGCATTATTGATGATCACATCGACCCTGCCGAAACGCTGGACAGCGAAGTCGATCAGGTTCTGGACATCGTCGCGGCGGGTCACGTCCACCGCTTTGCAGACAGCCTGCTGGCCGGCGGTTTCGAGTTCCTGCACCAGTGTTTGCAGACGATCGATGCGCCGGGCGCCAAGCACGACACGGGCACCGCGAGCCGCGAGCAACCGCGCCGCGGCTTCACCAATTCCGCTGCTGGCGCCGGTGATGACCACTACTTTGTTTTGAATGTCGGACATGATGGTTTCCTCGTCTGGATGTGATGGCCCCGGTGGGAGCGTTTTGACAGGTCCAGATTAGGGAACCGACCACGGCCTGGGTTAGCCGGATCCTCCTGCGCACTTGCACGATCCTGTAGCGATAGATCCGACTCTGGTCGACAGCCGCGCAATCGGCTTTACTAGCGCGGTCTATTCATTTTGGCCAGGGAGATTGATCGGCATGTCGGTATCCACGTCCATCCACATTGCGCCAGACGACGGCGTCAGCCAGCGCCGCGCCGAACTGGCGAGCCTGATGAAGCGCTTCGCCCCGGAGTTCGGCGTCCACCCTACGGCCATCGAGGCCTTGCACCTGATCCGTAGCGACCAGCCAACCGAAGCCCTGCACACCGTGCACAAACCCGGTTTATGCGTGATTATCGAGGGGCGCAAGGAAGTGCGCCTGGCGGACGAATGCTACGTGTATGACCCGCTCAACTATCTGGTCGTCTCGGTGACCCTGCCACTGGCCGGCCAGGTGATTGAAGCCAGCCCCGAGCGCCCCTACCTGTGCATCCGCCTCGACATCGACCCGGCACAGATCTGCCGTTTGATTGCCGACGCCAGCCCTATCGGCGTGCCGGCCGAAAGAACCGGGCGCGGGCTGTTCCTGGATCGCATTGATGCGCCATTGCTCGACGCAGTCTTGCGCTTGCTGCGGCTGTTGGACAGCCCGGACGATATCGCCACCCTCGCGCCGTTGGCCCAACAGGAGATTTTCTACCGGCTGCTGCGTGGCGCCCAAGGCCAGCGCTTGCACGAAATCGCCATTCCCGACACCCAGACCCATCGCATCAGCCGTGCCATCGAATGGCTCAATACCCATTACGCCGAGCCGTTGAGCATCGACAGCCTGGCACAAATGATCAATCTCAGCCCTTCGGCGCTGCACCACCGCTTCAAAGCCGTGACCGCCATGAGTCCGCTGCAATACCAGAAACAACTGCGCTTGCAGGAAGCCCGACGGTTACTGTTGGCGGAGAACAGCGACGTTTCGTCAATCGGCTACAAGATGGGGTATGAAAGCCCCTCGCAGTTCAGCCGTGAATACAGCCGTCTATTTGGCGCCTCCCCGAGCAAGGACATCGCTCGTTTGCGTGCCCAGGCGCTGCAAGCCAGTAGCGCCTGATCCTGCACACAAACAGGATCAGGCAAAACCAGGACAGTATCCATCTAACGCCCACCGCCGCCTCGCCCCTAATCTGAACCCATGCAGCAAGACAACCGTCGCCGCTGCAACGGGTTCAGCAGATCACGACATCTGAACGACCCGGCACTCAACCCTTGATATGACCGGAGTCTTTACCATGAAAACGTTCAACACCTTGATCGCCGTTACCACCTTCGCCCTGAGCGTCAGTGCGTTTGCCCTGCCGAGCCAGCAGCAAGACCGCTTCTTTACCCAGGCTAGCGATTACCAGCAGCCTGTGGCCGCTGATGGTGCGGATCGGACGCCTGGAGGGCAGACTCTCGCTGCCGATGGCGCGGATCGGACACCTGGGGGTCAGACCCTGGCTGCCGATGGCGCAGACCGGACGCCTGGGGGCCAGACCCTGGCTGCCGATGGTGCAGACCGGACGCCGGGAGGCCTGACCCTGGCTGCCGATGGTGCAGACCGGACGCCGGGAGGCCAGACCTTGGCTGCCGATGGTGCAGACCGGACGCCGGGGGGCCAGACCCTGGCTGCCGATGGCGCGGACCGGACGCCGGGAGGCCAGACCTTGGCTGCCGATGGTTCCGACCGCACCATGACCCGGCGCCTGGCATGATCAGGCCACTTTTTAGCAGACGAAAAAAAACCCGCCTAGGCGGGTTTTTTGAGGACCAATTTGACTCCCTGTCCGGCATTCCATGCCTGGTCCAATCATCCATGACCCCGAGCACTCCCTGTACCCAGTGGATGAACATAGATTAGGCCCATGGGGATCTTGGAAAAAGACGAGAAAGCAGCAAAGGCGTGTAAGCGTTTCGCTATAGGGCCTTCTCAGATTTTTGCGGGCGAAAAAAAACCCGCCGAAGCGGGTTTTTCCAAGACCATTACGACTCCCTGTCGATAGCTTTCCTTGCAAGGTCGATCGTCCCTGATCCTGAGCACTTCCTGTGCTTCAGTGGATGAGTCCAGATTACGCCTCGGATCCAAAACGAAATAGACGACATAGCTACCATCTCGTGTAAGACATTCGCTACACCGCCCCCTCCGAAAACCCTTAGCCCCTCAGCAGTCCCTCCTATCAAGACTTGCCCAGGAAGGCTTCAATATTGGCCATCTGCTCGTCCCAACCACGGCTGTCCATGCGAAAAGCCTTGAGCCGGCGAGCCTCGGGAATGTTGTTGAAACCCGACTCCACGACTTTGAGCAGGGTGCCGCCATCCATGTCTTCAAGTTCGAATTGCACCCGGGTTTCGGACTCTTGAGAGTAATCCACCTGCGGCTCGACAGCGTAAGGATGCCAGCGAAACGAGAACACCCGCTCGGGCTCCACCCGTTCCACCGCCACGTCCCAGATGAGATGCTCGTAACCTGGATAAGTGATTTGCCCCTGAGTACGCTCCCCTGCCACAAACCGTTTCCCCTCAAGGGCAACACCGAACCATTGGCCGAAAGCTTCGGCATTGGCCAGGGCACGCCATACCTGGGAGCGCGGGGCCTTGAGCAGGATCTTTCTTTCAATGCGGTCGGATGAATGCATGGGTCACCTCCTGTGTTTCAACAGTAGGCTTGTAAGACCACAACGCCAACCAGAAAGTTGTATCAGTATCGCCTTCTTTAAAACCGCAGGGAGCGATGTAAACTCACCCGGCGTTTTCAATCCCCTCAAGGAGAGACCAAACATGTCCCTGCGCTTGCTTCTGGCCCTGATGCCGCTGCTTTTCGTCACTGTTGCCCAGGCTGACAACTGCGCCGACGCCACCACTCAAGGCGAAATGAACCAATGCGCAGCCAAAGAAAACAAGGCCGCCGACAACGAGCTGAACAGCTTGTACAAGCTGATCACAGCACGCTTGAAGGACAACCCGCAGGCCAAACAGATGCTGGTCAAGGCGCAGCGTGCCTGGATAGGCTTCCGTGATGCCGAATGCAATTTCTCCGCCTCCGGAGTCGAGGGCGGTAGCGTCTACCCGCTGATCTACAGCAACTGCATCACCGCCCAGACTAAAGCCCGGATCGAGGCATTCAAGACCTATCTCAAGTGCAAGGAAGGGGATCTGAGCTGCCCAGTACCCGGGGCTTAAGGGCCGGATGCAAAAAAGGATGAACTCTACAGGTCATCCTTTTTTTGGCTAAAGCTTTTTGTTTCAGGCAAAAACAAAACCCCTACCTGCATCAGCAGATAGGGGTTTCGGAATTTAATCTTGACGATGACCTACTCTCACATGGGGAAACCCCACACTACCA